>JAYTQI010000001.1:0-2642 GCA_043746825.1 Hyphomicrobium sp.
TTTGGCATCACCTGCACATTGGTTGACGGCCGCGATCTCGAGGCTTGGAAAAAGGCCATCAAGCCCAACACCAAGATGTTCTTTTTCGAAACGCCAACCAATCCGACGCTGGAACTTGTCGATATCAAAGCTGTCGCCAACATCGCCAAGGCCCATAACATTCTGACCATTGTCGACAACGTCTTCGCAACGCCGATGCTGCAACGCCCGTTAGCGCTTGGCGCCGACATCGTCGTGTACTCGACGACCAAGCACATCGATGGCCAGGGCCGCTGCCTTGGCGGCGCGGTGCTGGGCTCCTCAGAATTTGTCACGAAGCACTTGCAAGACTGGGTGCGCCAGACCGGGCCCTCGATGAGCCCGTTTAACGCCTGGGTGATGCTGAAAAGTCTTGAGACCATGCCAATCCGCGTCAAGGCGCAATGCGCGGCCGCTGCCAAGATCGCGGATCTGCTGGCCGGCTCAAAAAGCATAACCCGCGTACTCTATCCGGGCCGCGCCGATCACCCGCAGGCAGCTCTCGCAAGCAAGCAAATGCCGGGCGGCGGCCAGATCATCACATTTGAAGTGCCAGGCGGGAAAACTGCCGCCTTCAAGGTTCTCAACGCTTTGCGCTTGATCAAAATCTCCAACAATCTCGGTGATACCAAGAGCCTTGTCACCCACCCGGCCACCACCACCCATCACCGGTTAACGGCGGCGGCACGCACAGAACTTGGCATCAGCGACGGCATGATCCGCTTGTCTGTTGGCCTAGAAGCCTCCGAAGATTTAGCCGAAGACCTCAATGCCGCACTCAAAACCCTGAAATCCTGATATTGACCTAAGAGAGTTCACACTTAGAGTGGCACGCAAGACAACGCCGACCGTCCTGGACGCCCACATGTACGAAGCAACCACACGCGACATCCGCATTCGGGTCGAGCCGCATTATCTCGAAGAGCAGTCGCAGCCCGATGACGGACATTTCGTCTGGTCCTACGAGGTCGAGATCAACAATGGCAGCGGACAGCCTATCCAGTTGAAAGCGCGCTATTGGTGCATCGTTGATGCGCTTGGGCGGACCGAAGAAGTGCGCGGCCCTGGCGTTGTCGGGCAGACGCCGGTTATTCCGCCGGGTGGCTCGTTCAGCTACACCTCGGGTTGCCCGTTGCGCACGCCGCAAGGCATCATGTCTGGCAGCTACCAAATGGCGGACGACAAGGGCAAACTGTTTGAAGTGAAAATCCCAGCGTTCTCTCTTGACAGCCCTTACACGCCACGCACTGTGAACTAACGCGCCGGAAACGAGATCCAAGATGCCGGGCCCAATCTACACACCGACCGAGCTGCTCGCCCGTCTCGTCGCATTCGATACGACCAGCCACAAAAGCAATCTCGACATTGTGGCCTTCATTGAAGACTATCTACTCCAGCACGGCGTCAAGTCCCAGCGCATCGTCTCGGACGACGGCCTGAAGGCCAACCTGTTTGCAACCATCGGCCCGGCTGACAAAGGCGGCGTTGCTCTCTCTGGCCACACTGACGTCGTGCCCGTCGATGGCCAAGCCTGGGATAGCAACCCCTTTGATCTGCGCGAGCACGGCGGCCGGCTCTACGGCCGGGGTGCCTGCGATATGAAGGGCTTTCTGGCCTGCGTCCTCGCAAGCGTACCGGATTTCAAACGCCGGACGCTGAAAACGCCCATTCATATCGCGTTTTCTTATGATGAAGAGGTCGGTTGCCTCGGCGTGCGTCCGATGATTGCCGAGTTCTCGAAATCCATTCCGCGGCCCCGGCTCACCATCGTTGGCGAACCGACCAACATGCAAGTTGTGGACGCGCACAAGGGCCCGGTGCGCTGGCAAGTGGACGTTGCGGGACGCGCCGCGCATTCAAGCATGGCGCATCTTGGCGTCAACGCCATCACCTATGCCAATCGCTTGATCACGGAACTTGCACGCATCGAGGCCGGCCTCAAAATCACCTCGCGCAATAATCGCTTCGACCCGCCGTTCGCGACCCTGCAAGTGACGACCCTGCAAGGCGGCACGGCCAACAACATCATTCCTGTTTTTTGCCGTTTTGGCTTTGAGGTACGGGCGCTGCCGGGGGTTGATGTTGATGGAATTGAGCGGCAATTGCGGTATTTCGCGGAGAAAGACTGCCTGCCCGAGATGGGCCGGGTCGCGCCGGAAGCCGACATCACCATCACCCGCGCCAACACTGTGCCGCCGTTCGCAGCAGATCAAAATTCCGAAGTCGTAACGCTAGCTTTGAAGCTCACCGGCCAGAACGCCACCCATACCGTGTCTTACGCCACCGAAGCTGGCCTGTTCCAAGACGGCGGCTCACCGTCGATTGTGTGCGGCCCCGGCGACATCGCGCAAGCCCACACCGCCAATGAATGGATTGGGACAAAAGAAATGGCGAAGTGCATAGCGTTTATGGGACGCCTCGCCGATTGGGCATCGGCGTAGCTCAGCGAGATTTCGCGTTTTCGCAAAATAGCCATTGGCTGACTGCATAACCAGCCAGCGCACCGGCCAATTGCGCCAAGATAAACCCAATCACATCATGCAACGCGATGCCGGCAAACGTGTTTGTAAACGCCCTTGCTAACGTTACCGCAGGATTGGCAAATGATGTAGAAGCCGTGAACC
>JAYTQI010000002.1:0-13549 GCA_043746825.1 Hyphomicrobium sp.
TCGCGCATGGCGAAGAGCGGGTATTGCTTGGGGAAATCATCCTGCAAGCGCATCGCTAAGGTGATCATATCGCGCGCGGTCGTCACCTGGGAGTCATTAGGCAGGCCAGAAGCGTTCTCGAAATGCGATTTCGCCATGCCAAGCTCGCGGGCTTTGGCGTTCATTAGTTTGACGAAATTGGCCTGCGAGCCGCCGACCTTTTCGGCCATGGCAACGGCGATGTCGTTAGCCGATTTGGTGATGATGGCCTTGATGGCATCCGCGACCGAGATCTCTTCGCCGGGTTCAAGTTCCAGTTTAGACGGCGCCACCGAGGCCGCTTCCTGGCTGATTTTGATCTTGTCGGACATCGCCATCCGGCCAGCTTCGAGGGTCTCGAAGGCCAGATAGAGGGTCATCATTTTGGTCAGGGACGCAGGGTGGCGCTGCTCATCGCCATCTTCGTTGTGGAGGATTTGGCCGGTATTGGCGTCAAAGATCATGGCGGCATGGCGGGCCCCACGCGCAAACACCGGACTGAACAGTCCGGCCGCGCCAAGCAGGCACGTCAAAAAGAGAGCTAAAACCCCGAAACGCCGCAACAAAACGCCAATCCCTCTAGTCACTCCCCAGGCATTGCGAGGGGGGAGTGAACGCCCGTCAATTTCAGTTGGCTGGCAGTTGCTCAATTGAGCGCTGCCTGGCCCGGCCCCTTCCAGTCTTGGGAAGTTACCAGTGTTTTGGGGCACCTTTTGGGCACCCACGAGTTAGGGTTCCCAAGACGCCAGTCTTTAGCTAGGTTAATGGACGACGGCTGAATTACGGTTAAGCCGTATGGTTAAAATTCTCTTCTCGACAAACATGGCGGCTTAATCACCGCCCAAAAACTATGATTATGACATTCGTCATTGGGCTCTGGGGCCGGCAGGCATGCCGTGGCCTCGGATACCCGGTTCTCGTAGAGGCAAAGGGGACAGCTATGATTAATGCTTTCGATAACATTCAAAACATCCAGAAGCTCGGCCAGACCAATATGACCAGCGCCATGACACTTTGGGGCGCGTGGAACCAGAATTGGCAGGCTATCGCTGCGGAGATGGGCGAATATTCCAAACGCTCACTCGAAGATGGCGCAGCAACCATGCAAAAGCTGATGGGAGCCAAGTCGGTCGAACAGGCCATGGAAATCCAGTCGATCTATGCCAAACGGTCGGCCGAGCAGTACTTCCAAGAGGTCAACAAGATCGGCAGCATGTACGCGTCCCTGGCTAAGGACGCCATAAAGCCGGTCGAGCGTATGATGCAGCAGGGCAATGGCCGCTAAACGCCGCCCTGTCCTGGCCTGACGCCGAAAAATCTTCTGATCGCGGTGCATATTCATTGGGCGTGAAGAGCGATTTTGCGGCTATTGCATTGCCGGAGATCGCACCCCATCTGCGAGCTCCGGCTAATATCATGCCAAAGCCGGGACAAGCGGCAGGTATCCCGCCAGGCCGTGTTAAAATAAAATTTAGTTTTGGGTGACGCTGCGCCCCCTTAATGTGGGAGCAGCAAAGGATCTTATCAGCGCCGCCAGCGCGGCGTTGGAAACTGAGCCGGGTGGGACTGGAACGGGATGACTGACGAGTCACGAAAAATAGACAAGACTGTTGTGACGATGGCGGGCAAAGAAGGCCCACCTCGGCGAGATAACGACGGTCCATCCCGGCGTGACGACGACGGCGAGGGCCGCACCGGCCTTGTCACAAAAACCCGTCCCAAAACAAAGAAGCCCAGCCTTTATAAAGTCCTACTGTTGAATGACGACTATACCCCGATGGAGTTCGTCGTGCTGGTGTTGCAACGCTACTTCAATAAGGGACATGATGAGGCGACTCGCATCATGCTGCATGTTCATCACAAGGGCGTCGGTATCTGCGGCGTCTTCACGTACGAAGTTGCTGAAACCAAGGTGACGCAGGTTATGGACTTTTCAAGACAGCATAGCCATCCTTTACAGTGCACCATGGAGAAAGAGTAGGAAAACCTTGACGTCTCTTTCGAAAAATCTGGAAGGGTCCCTGCACCGCGCTCTCGAGTACGCGAACGTGCGCCGTCACGAATTCGCGACGCTTGAGCACTTGTTGCTCGCGCTCGTCGATGATCGTGACGCGGCCGCCGTCATGCGTGCCTGCTCGGTTGATGTCGATCAACTGCGCAACCGGCTTGTCGAATATCTCGACAACGAGCTGACGCCGCTGGTTTCTAAGGCCGCGCGCGACGCCCAGCCGACAAATTCATTCCAGCGCGTGGTCCAACGCGCCATCGTGCATGTCCAAACTTCTGGGCGCGAAGAAGTCACCGGTGCCAACGTGCTAGTTGGTATTTTCTCGGAACGCGAGAGCCATGCCGCTTACTTCCTGCAAGAGCAGGATATGTCGCGCTTCGACGCTGTCCAGTACATCGCTCATGGCATTGCCAAGCGGGCTGGCATGTCAGAGCCGCGCGCGGTGCGCGGGGCCGATGAAGAAACGACAGGTGAGGGCGAGGATAAAAAGCCCGGCGACGCTTTGACGACGTATTGCGTCAACCTCAATAAAAAGGCCCGCGACGGCAAGATCGATCCTTTGATCGGTCGCGAGCAGGAAGTGCTGCGCACCATCCAGGTGCTGTGCCGCCGCCAGAAGAATAATCCGTTGTTTGTTGGCGATCCAGGCGTCGGTAAAACCGCTATTGCGGAAGGCTTAGCGCGCAAAATTATTCGCGGGGAAGTGCCGGACGTTCTCAAAAGCTCGACCATCTTCTCGCTCGATATGGGCGCGCTGCTGGCGGGCACCCGCTATCGCGGCGACTTTGAAGAGCGCCTAAAAGCCGTGATGAAGGAAGTCGAGAATTTTGACGGCGCGATCCTGTTTATCGATGAGATCCACACTGTGATCGGTGCGGGTGCCACCTCGGGCGGAGCCATGGACGCGTCAAACCTTTTAAAGCCAGCCTTGCAGTCCGGCCTGCTGCGCTGCATCGGCTCGACCACCTACAAGGAATACCGCCAGCACTTTGAAAAGGACCGCGCCCTGGTGCGCCGGTTCCAGAAGATCGATGTCAAAGAGCCGACCATTGAGGACACCATCGAGATCCTCAAAGGCTTGAAGACAGTGTTCGAGGACTACCACAAGATTAAGTACACCAACGAAGCCATCAAGGCGGCGGTGGAGCTGTCGGCTAAGTACATTCATGACCGCAAGCTGCCTGACAAGGCCATCGATGTGATCGACGAGTCTGGCGCATCGCAGATGCTGGTGCCGGAGAACAAGCGTAAGAAGAAGATCACCACCAAGGAGATCGAGGCGACCGTCGCCACCATGGCCCGCATCCCGCCAAAGACGGTGACCAAGAGCGATGCCGAAGTTCTCGGCAATCTGGACCGCGATCTGAGGCGCCTCGTGTTCGGCCAAGACAAAGCCATTGAAGCGCTGACCAGCGCCATCAAACTGGCGCGGGCTGGCCTGCGCGAGCCGGAAAAGCCGATTGGCTGCTATTTGTTCTCAGGTCCAACGGGCGTTGGCAAAACCGAAGCCGCCAAACAGCTCGCCAACCTGATGGGCGTCGAGCTGCTGCGCTTCGATATGTCGGAATACATGGAAAAGCACACGGTCTCGCGTCTGATTGGCGCGCCGCCAGGATATGTTGGCTTCGACCAGGGCGGTCTGTTGACCGATGGCGTCGATCAGCATCCCCACTGCGTGCTGTTGCTGGATGAAATCGAGAAGGCGCATCCCGATCTGTTCAACATTTTGTTGCAGGTCATGGATCATGGCAAGCTGACCGACCACAATGGCAAGGCGATAGATTTCCGCAACGTCGTCCTCATCATGACCACCAATGCGGGCGCCGCCGACATGGCCAAAGCACCGATGGGCTTCAACCGGGCCAAACGCGAGGATGAAGACATCGAAGCCGTCAACCGCATGTTTACCCCCGAATTCCGCAACCGTTTGGACGCGGTTGTGCCGTTCGGAAGCTTACCGCCTGAGATCATCGTCAAGGTCGTTGAAAAGTTCATATTCCAGCTCGAAGCGCAGTTGGCAGATCGCGGCGTCTCGATTGAGATGACCGAGGAAGCAACCGCCTGGCTGGCTGAGCGAGGCTATGATGAGAAGTTTGGCGCGAGGCCGCTGTCACGCTTGATCCAGGAAAAGATCAAGAAGCCGCTGGCCGAAGAATTGCTGTTTGGCAAGCTCGAGCATGGCGGCATCGTCAAGGTGCTGGTCACCGGCAAAGGCGAGGACAGAACGCTTGGGTTTGAATACATCTCAACTGATCCGGCCAAGCGGCCACGCAATCCGGAAGAAGATGACGACGAGGGCCCGCAGACCGTGCTCGCCGACGCCATGCCGAAGAAGGCGCTGCCGGGACCAAAGGAAAAATCCGAGAGGTCTTCGAAGTCGGGCGGCACGGTGCCCAGCGTGCCCAGACGGAAGAAGGATGATTGATTGAACAAAAAAACGCCGGGAAGATTGTCCGGCGTTTTTTTTCAAACCCTCTCCTTTGCCAAATCGAGGCGTTGATAAATGCTGCGCGCCAGAGACTGAACTTCTTTCAAAGCGAAATCATATTTATCGCGGGCGGTGCGGAAAACGCCGGGGCCGGCGTGATGCTGGGCGCGCTGGATCGCGGTCATCATCGGCACCGGGCGCTCGATGGCGTTGATTTTGAACATCCCGCATTGGATTTGATAGAGCATCTTCTGCTGAATGCGGTTGGTGCCCTGGAACATCGAGATCAGCACATGCACCTTGATCTTGTCAGCGAGGTGCAAATCATCCTCCAATATAAGCCGCAGAAAATCGGCGAGTGTGGAATAGGAATTCTCTTCCAGGTTTGTGGGTGCGATGATGTGATCGGCGAGGCGAATAGACGCCAGCGCCAACGGCACAGGCCCAGCCGGGCAATCGAAAATGATGACGTCATACTGCTTATCAAGCTGTTTCAATTCCGTGTTGAGCAGCGCGGCCAACGTCACATCTACACGCTGGAACGATTTTAATTGCCTGAGCGAATACTCAAGTGCGGAGGCATCCCTCAAGAGCTCGTGGTTGGAGGGGATCAAGTGAATGCAGCCGTGATCGCCTTCGTCATTGAGCTCGATCAGGTCGCTGGCCATGACGCGGTGATCGAGCAATGAAACCGGTTGGCCCTTAGCCCATCCTCCGAGGATCGTCGCGAGACCCTGTTTGGCCGCGCGCAATTCATTCATCGCGCCCGCGCCAATCAGAATTTTTGTGGTCATGGCCTGCGGGTCCATGTCGAGCACGAGCACGCGCTGGCCGTAAAATAGCGCCAGGCCCTCCGACATCAGCAGCGTTGTCGTCGATTTGCCGACGCCGCCCTTTGGATTTGCAACAGCAACGCGAATGGCCATGGGTAACTCGAATACCTTGAACTCTAGACGCTCAAATGCACGTCTGGTGTGGCCGAATGTTGAAGGAGGGTCGACGTCTAGACTTGCAGAGCTTTTTTGAGCTTTTCCGCGTTGGCAGCCAGCACAGCGCTATCCTCCATTTTGCCGGCATGCGCCTTCAGCGCAACGCCGTCAAAGCGCGGAATGACATGATAGTGCAGATGAAACACGGTCTGCCCGCCGGCCGGGTCGTTGAATTGCATGACGGTGATGCCGTCAGCCTTGAACGCGGCTTTTGCAGCGATGGCCACTTTTTGGACAAGGGGGAGAATTTTGGCCAGTACTTTTGGGTCGGCATCGAGAACGTTGCGGGAGGCGGACTTTGGCACGATGAGCGCATGGCCGGTGGATTGCGGCATCACATCCATGAACACCAGGGCGTCGTCGTCCTCATAGACTTTATGACACGGAATTTCCCCGCGCAGGATTTTCGCGAAGATGTTGTTGGGGTCGTAGGTCATGGGGGCCTCGTAACGTTCGCGCCCTGTTTACGACAGCGTAGGGTCAGAGGTAAAGCGGGACGAGGAGAGGGAGATCAAGCCTCCGTCACATCCAGCCCACGCTTGAACGGCCCGAGAGCAGCCATCTCAACAACCTCCTCTTTCACCGCCTTGCGTTCTTCAACCAGATAGCGTTCCACCGCGCGCTTCAATCCAGGGTCAGCGATCCAGTGCGCGGAGTAAGTTTCAACGGGCAAATATCCGCGTGCCAGTTTGTGCTCGCCTTGCGCGCCGGCTTCCACGCGCGCGATGCCATGCGCAATCGCATAGTCGATGGCCTGATAATAGCAGATCTCGAAATGCAAAGACGGATGATGCTCAATCGCGCCCCAGTAGCGGCCATACAGGCAATCGCCGCCAATGATGTTGAGGGCGCCCGCGACATAGCGGTCCGCGCGTTTGGCGAAGATCAGCAGGCAGCGCTCGCTCATGGCTTGACCAAGCGTCGAAAAAAACTTGCGGTTCAAATACGGGTGGCCCCACTTGCGGTTACCGGTGTCGATGTAGAATTCATACATCGCGTCCCAGTGCGCATCGGTGATGTCCGCGCCCGTGATGTGTTCAATCTCGATGCCCTCCGACACCGCCTCGCTGCGCTCCTTGCGTACAGCCTTGCGCTTGCGCGAGGCGAAAGTGTTCAAAAAATCCTCAAAAGTTTTGTAGCTCTGGTTTTGCCAATGGAACTGCTGACCCGACCGCGCTAAAAATCCCATGGTGCCGAGCCGCGTTTGCGCTTCGTGTTCCAGGAACGTCATATGGACGGACGAGAACCCGCCCTGGCCTGCCAGCTCAATCGCCGCCGCCGCCAACACCTGCTCATCGGCCGCAGCGCGGGGTCCAGGCCTCACCAGCAGGCGCGGACCGGGCACGGGCGTGAACGGAACGGCGATCAGGAGTTTGGGATAATACCGCCCACCCGCGCGGCTATAGGCGTCCGCCCAGCCGTGATCGAACACGTATTCGCCCTGGCTGTGGGTCTTGATGTAGCAAGGTGCCACCGCCGCGACGCCGCTCAACTCATCCTCCACAACCAAGTGGCGCGGTATCCAACCCGTTTTTGGCCCAAGTGTATCCGCGTCCTCCAGCGCCTTCAAAAACGCGTGTGAGAGAAACGGATTGTGGCGGGCGGCATCGGGATTTGCGCAGGCGTCCCAGTCCCCGGCCTTGATTTCCGAGATCCGGGATACGACTTTCACGGTTGCGTCGTGTTGGATGGTCATGGCGCTCGTTTGTGCCCGCTTCACCACGTCATACGGTGCACAATAGCGCGAGATCACCAAAGGCACAGTCGCGGTGCTTCAATTCTTCGTAAAGAATGGTAATTGAGTGACGCGGCGTGGGCCCATGGCCCCAAGAGGAGGCAAAACATGCGGCAGTTGAAGCTGGGTTTAGTGGCGGTGGCGGTGGCGGTGGCGGCTATCGGCGCGGCGCTGACCATACCAGTGCTGGCGAAAGATAGCGACGGCGTCAAAATCGGCCATGCCTCGTACTGGCGCAAACTCGTGCCCGCTTCGATGCTGGAGCACAATGCTGAGCAGCAATACGCTGACCTAACCCGGCAAGCTTTCCAGAAAGGCGTGCTTCTTGATCAAGGTGACGCGACGGTACGCCGCCTGCAGCGCATTCAACAAGACCTGCTGCCGCATTCGTACAAGTTCAACGAGCGCGCCAAAGACTGGAAGTGGGAAGTCAACGTTATTGACGCCAAGACCATCAACGCCTTCTGTATGCCGGGCGGCAAGATCGCGTTTTTCACCGGCATCATCAAACAGCTGAATTTGAGCGATGATGAAATCGCTATGGTCATGGGGCACGAGATCGCGCATGCGTTGCGCGAGCACGCGCGCGAACGCATGGCTAAGAGCACGATCGTCAACTACGGCAGCCAGATTATTGGCGGGCTGTTGTTTGGCCAGACTGGGCAGTATCTCGGCCAGCAGGCGGGTGGATTATTATCGCTGAAATTCAGCCGCGATGATGAGACCGAAGCCGATCTCGTTGGCATGGAGCTGGCGGCGCGGGCTGGCTACGATCCCCGCTCCGGTGTGACGCTGTGGGAAAAGATGAGTCAGGCCGCCAAAGGTGCGCCGCCAGCGTGGTTCTCAACGCATCCCTCTAGCGCGTCGCGCATTCAGAAGATCAAAGACAACTTGCCGGATGTTTTGCCGCTGTATGAGGAGGCGAAGGGAAAGAGGGGCGGGTGAAATCGCGCGTGATGATGATCCGCATTGATCGCGTGTGCGCGCATGAGCTGTTATCGGAATTCCTCAAACTCATTTCTGAAATATTCCTTCTGAGCGTAATGAGAAATATTCCCGCTCAGCGAAAACAAAAATGAATCTCTGACGCGCGCGACGCCCTCATAATGCCGTACCTGAACGTTAGGCATCGCTCAAGCTCAGGGGTGAGTCAGGGGTGAGGGGAAGGGCTGGCGATGAATTCGCATCGGTTACGCGTATGTTATGGGCTTATCACAGCGCTTCTCGCCGCCGCGCTTCTTAAATTTGCTCTCATAGACTTAAACGCAGCGAACACAACAGGCGCGGCTTCAGCGGGCTCGTCGCTTGGCACTTCATTAAAATTTATGTTTGTGTATGGCCTGCCGTTAGCAGTTCTCGCTGTCGCCGCAACCGAGATCATCCGGCTTCGCCAATTGCCATTGCATATTGCGCTCGGAAATATGGCTGCACTCGTTGCCGCGTATTTGGCAACCTTCAGTGAGCCTCTCACATCGCCTGTCTTTTCTGGCGGCACGCTGACAGGCATCTCTCTTCTCACCATTGGCTCATTGCCCGCGCTCGCCTATTGGATCCTCGCAGGACGCCGTGCTGGATGGCGTGGGAATGCAACGGAACGAGCCGACAACCTGGCGGCTGAAGCCTTCAGAACGGCGAGCGAGAACACGCACATTGACTACTGCTTGCAGTGCCTGCTCGGCTGGTCGGCACTCGGTCTTTTATTGCTCGCGCTTTTGGGATGGGTGTCCATTGACTCGAGTGGCCTCAGAGACCGGCTGGCAAATGAGACTGAAACTCAAGGCAAGGCAGCCCTGAAGGCGGCTGGCTTTGAATGGGCCGTGTTCAAAGTCGAAGGCGATTACGGCGTTATCGAGGGACTAGCGCCGGACGAAGTGCAAAAGCGTGCGGTTTACGATAGCGTCCGGGAGGCGTTAGCGTCTGCCACCGGCTTCCCCGGGGTTCTGGCGCAAATCGACAATCATACGGTCGCTCGTATGCCTACAGCCGCGGTCCCGCAACAATCCGCTGAGGCCGCGCGCCGCGAAAATGAAGCCAACGAAGCTGTCAAAGCCGCACAGATCGCCAAGGACGCAGCCGAAGCCGCCCGCGCTGCGGAAGCCGAGGCCAAGCGCAAAGCCGGCGAACTGACCCTCGCTTTGGATGCCGAGATTAAGCGCCGGAATGACGACCAGAGCCGCGCCGAAGAGCGGGCGCGTACCGTTGAAGAGCTTCGCAAAGCCGAAGACCGGGCCCGCGCCGCAGAAGCCGAGATGAAACGCACCAACGAAGAGCTGGTCCGCGCCAAGCAAGAACAGGTTCGCGCCGAGGACGAGCTTCGCAAGACGGCGGCACCTGCGGTTGCACCCGTTGAGGCGGCCCAAGTCGCTTCGGTCGATGTGGCAGCCGGCGAGGTGCCCGCAGCCAGCACTGACAGCGGCTCAGAAGCCGGGAGCGTGTCCGGTGCAGGTTCGTCAGCATTAGAGCCTGCAGGGCGCAGTATCGCTCAGAACTGCACCTCACAAGATCTCGCCATCATCGAGAGCAGCCGGATTCTTTTCGACATGCAGATGTTCGAAGTTGGCCCGGTTTTCAACGCAGAACTGGATCGTTTAGCCGCGTCCGCTCAGGCCTGCTCGCCACGGCCCATCCTCGTTTCTGGATTCGCGGCGGCGATGGGCGACAGCCTGTTCAATCCAGCACTTGCGCTCCAAAGAGCGCAGGCCATAGCTGAAAAATTGAGCGCACGCGGAATTCCCGCGACCCGGGTTGTTGCTCAATCCGCCGCTTCGAACTCTGCCGTTGACAACGACCACGCCAGCAACGAAGAGCGCGCCCTGAGCCGCAGGGCCGAGTTCAGGCTGCTTGAAGTTACCGAGCTCAGCCGCGATGCCACGCTTGGCCCGGATGAACGGGCCTCCACATGCGAAAATGACCTCACCGGCATCATGGCGCAATCTATCATTTATTTCGCGATGGGGTCAGCGCGCATCGGCGAAGACAGCATTGGCCTTATCAAGAAGCTCGCGACCGCCATCCAGACCTGCGGCAGTGTGATCGTCACGGTTGAAGGCCATACCGATAAACTTGGCGCCGCGAGCTACAATCAGGGCCTATCTGAGTCGCGTGCGAAGGCTGTGCGGGAGGCGCTTATGGCTGCTGGCGCGGATCAGACCCGCTTGGCGGCCCGTGGTTTCGCCTCCAGCCGTCCGCACGATACCGCCGATACAGCGGAGGCCTTTGCCTTAAACCGGCGCATTGAATTCAAGGTCTCTGGAAAGTTTGCGGCGAACGCGACCGGCGGGCCCTAATAACAGGTTTTGATAGAGGAGTTTTCGCCATGTACCTGTTATCGCAGCTAGCACTTTTTCTGTTGCTGGCTTTCCTGCTTGGCGTCAGCATTGGATACGCCTTGTGGCGCACCTGGGGGCAACGCGAAATTATCGCGAAATTCAACGCGGCCGAGATGCGGCTTGCCGCGCACCTTCAGCGCCTGGAAAAAACCGCGCGCGACACGGCCGCTTACAATGATCCCATTAGCCCTCGCGCCGGTGCGGAACAGCGTTGGGAGGAAGCGGCCAAGCGCGAACGCTACGAATTTGAGGCCACGCAAGCGGCAATGTTGAAAGAAGCGCAAGACGCAGCGGTCCGCAATGCCGAGGCGGCGGCGGAGAAAAAGTTTGCTGATCTAGCGAAGGTTTTTGGCTATGGCGAGAAGCCGGTGGGCCAGGATTTGGCTTCGCGCATTGCAGATAATCAAAGCAGGTCAGAACCGAGACCTGTCCCACATGCTGAACCATTCGACGCGGGTGTTGTGACTCAGCTTCGCACCAAGACCGAATAGGCGCCGGTTGGTGGGATCAATAGATTTAACAAGCCCATCAAGGTGTGCCTTCAAAAATCGGTGCATCGGCCCACTTCGCGGCTGTAGCTCGGTCTTTGGCTGTGCGCACCGTCCAGGTGAATAACGGCAGGCCTAACACTTCGCGCGTAAAGCGCGTCAAAGGTGTGGGGAGCGCATTGACTTGATAGGCGTAGAAATCCGGTGCGACCGGACCGGATTCGAGCAAATCGCGCAATGCAGCTGCCCGGGCTTTCGAGATCTTGCGGTTCCACCAGCCAGCGCCTGCAAAACTTCCCGAGATAATCCCGCGCGGCACGTTCGGCGCGAGTTCCTTGATCGCCGCCATGACATCTGGGTCAAAAGACATCAATGCTAATGGTCCGCGATATGCGGTTGCAAACTTTGCTACGCGTGAGAGAAACATGCGATCCGGCGGGTTCCACTCGCTCTTGACTTCCACCAGCAATGGCACACGGCCATCCACGGCATTCAGTAGCTCGGCGAAAGTTGAGATGCGCGCGTCGCTATTCTTGTAGGTGAGGCGTTTCAAGTCTCGGGCCTCAAGCGCCGCCACTGGCCCCTTACCGGCAATCAACCTATTGACGGTCTCGTCATGAAACACAATTGGCAGCCCACCGCTCGCGGGACGCAGATCGCACTCAATACCATAGCCTTTGGCAATCGCCGCCTCGAACGCGGGCATGGTGTTTTCGACACGGCCCTTGTTGGCGTCATGGAGTCCCCGATGTGCAAAGGGCCGGAAAAATACGCCGCGATCCAATCTCACATCCGCACCTTCAGAATCGCATCAATCTCCACGGCTGCACCCGCTGGCAAACTCGCGACGCCAACTGCGGAACGGGTGTGGCGGCCTTTATCGCCCAGCACTTGAACAAGCAAATCGGAGGCGCCGTTGACGACCTGCGGCTGATCGAAGAAGTTTTGGTCTGACGCAACAAATCCCGTCAGCCGTAAGACCTGTTCAATTTTGTCGAGATCGCCGAGCGCGGCCTTGGCTTGTGCCAGAATATGGAGCGCGCACCCGCGCGCCGCCGCCTGTCCTTGCTCAAGCCCGAATGTCTTGCCGCTAGGACTGATGACTTGTCCCAAACAGCCTTTAATGACTTTGCCGTCCTCGCCCCGCGAAATCTGTCCCGAAATGAACAGCATGTCGCCGCTCAAGAGATAAGGCACGTAATTGGCGAGCGGGGCCGAGGCGGCGGGCAGTGCCAGCCCGAGTGCTTTCACCCGGCTCTCTGTACTTTCGGCCATATCTGCCATCCATTCAGCAAGCAAAGGAACAGGTCTTGAGTTTTGGCCGTGTTACCGCCACTTTGCAATGGCGGCTTTGACCTTTAAGCTGAACGCGGCAGCGCTAAGATACAACAAGATACAACGGGGCTTGCGCGCCGGATAAGGGAGAACACATGCCGATGATTGCCAATGGCCGCTGGGTCATCGCTGCGCTGCCGGTTGCGATCACACTACTGATCCCACCCGCGCGCGCCAGCGACGCAGTGACGTTCGCGCCGCATCGCGCCATCTACGAAATTACCCTCGCCAATTCGGCGGCAGGTTCCGGCGTTGTCGATATGTCGGGGCGCATGGTCTATGAACTCGGCGGTTCGAGCTGTGAGGGTTATACACAGAACATGCGCTTCGTCACGCGCTCAAGCAACCAAGATGGCGCCGACACCATCAATGATTTAAGAACCTCGAGCTGGGAGGAAGCCGCAGGAAAACGTCTGCGCTTTTCTTCAACGCAATATCAAAATGAAGACGTGACTGAAGCCAGCCAGGGCGACGCGTCGCGCACAAAGGGCTCGGACTCGATTGGCGTTGATCTCGTCAAACCTTTGAAGAAACATTTTATCCTCCCCGCCGATGTCTACATGCCGATGCAGCACGCCACCATGCTGATACAGTCGGCCAGAATTGGTAAAACGCTTATGGCCGCAAAACTTTATGATGGCGCGGAAAAAGGCGAGAAATTTTATTCAACGACAGCGGTGATTGGCAAAAAATTCGAGCCTGGTGCCACCAAAAATCCGGCTTCGTTTAAAGACGCCGCGCGCCTAGATGGCATCGCGTCCTGGCCCATCTCGATCAGTTATTTTGATACTGGCAAAGACAAGTTGGACAGCCCGCCCGCGTATGAGTTGTCGTTCCGCTATTTTGAGAATGGCGTCACCACTGATCTGAAAATCGACTATGGCGAGTTCGCCATCAAAGGCCAGCTGAAAGAGCTGACATTTCATGATGCCAGCAAGTGCCCGGCGGCACCGTGATGGCATTTACGTACCTGCCAGCCACGCCGCTCCTCTAACGCCACTGGTGTCGCCCCACCGGGGTGGGCGAATGGTGATCGCGGGCTGATCGGCAAATATGTGCGGGCGCATAAGGTCTGGCAGAACTTCGTAGAGGTGGCCGAGTTTCGACAGCCCGCCGCCGAGCACGATGATATCTGGATCAAAAATATTGACAACGTAAGCGAGGCCGCGGGCGAGGCGGTCCTGGTGGCGTGCCAGTGTCGCTCGAGCCTGCGCGTCGC
>JAYTQI010000003.1:0-5775 GCA_043746825.1 Hyphomicrobium sp.
GATGAGCTGCTGCAGAAATATGCCGCCGACCCGAGCGTGATCGCACTCTCGATGCCTGTTGATTATTGGGACTACCTCGGCTGGAAGGACACCTTCGCCTCACCGCGCAACACGGAGCGCCAGCGCGCCTACGCCAAAGCCCGCGGCGACGGCGCAATCTATACCCCACAAGTCGTCGTCAACGGCACCATTCACGCCAACGGAGCACAGAAAGCTGACATCGATACCGCTATCGAAGTGACCTCCAAGAACGCCGCGCTGCCGCACGTTCCGATCCGCTTCTGGCAAGAAAGCAACAATCTCAACATTGCGGCTGGCTGGGCGGAAGAGGGCAAAGAGGTCAAGGAAGCCACGATCTGGCTTGGTGTCGTGCAGACATCCGGCACTGTCGAAATTCCAAAGGGCGAAAACGCTGGCAGGAAACTGGCTTACACCAATATTGTGCGCGAGCTGACCCCAATTGGATTGTGGAAAGGTAAGCCCATGATGATCCAGATTCCACGCGCCGCCATCATGCAGCCCGCGACGCAGAAGTCAGTCGTGCTTATACAAGAGGGCAAGGCTGGCCCTATCATCGGAGCGGCCTGGGCAGCGTTGTGGTAAACACTGCTAAGCAGCAAATCCGCGCTTTTTTAATAATCCGTCGATCTTTGGCGCGCGGCCACGGAAGGCGATATAAGCCTCGTGCGGATCGCGCTTATTGCCAGCGGAATAAATATGCTCTTTGAGCTGGCGCGCCACTTTCTTGTCAAAAACATCGCCGGTTTCTTCAAACGCCGCGAAGGCATCTGCATCCATGACTTCCGACCACAAATAGCTGTAATAGCCAGCCGCATAGCCGCCCATAATATGCATGAAATGGGGAAGGCGATGGCGCATCACGATCTCTTCCGGCATGCCGATGCGGGCCAACGCCTCGCGCTCAAATTTCTCAACATCGAGGTCAATTGTACCGCTCTGGGCATAAAGCGCCATATCAACGAGCGCAGAGGAGGTATACTCGACTGTCGCGAACCCTTGATTGAAATTGCGCGTTTCCTTGAGGCGCAGCAGTAAGCCCTCGGGCATGGACTTACCTGTTTGATAGTGACAGGCAAAGCGCTCGAGAACTTCGCGAGTCGATAGCCAGTGCTCGTAAAGCTGCGAAGGCAATTCGACAAAGTCCGTCGAGACCGCTGTACCCGCCAGTGACGGGTAAGTCACGTCAGACAGCAGCCCGTGCAATCCGTGCCCAAACTCGTGAAATAACGTGCGCGCATCATCAAACGACAAGAGCGCTGGCTCGCCTTCCCTACCCTTGGCAAAGTTCAAGACATTTATGATGATGGGGCGTTGGCCGCGCCCAATATTGTGCTGCTGCCGGAAACTCGACATCCAAGCGCCGGAGCGTTTTGACGAACGCGCAAAATAGTCGCCATAAAACATACCAACGTCAGCGCCAGCCTTGTCCGTCACCTGCCAAACGCGAACTTCCAGATTGTATCGGGGCGCGTCTTTCAATTCTTCGAAGCGTAATCCGAAAAGACGGCTGGCGCAGTCAAATGCGGCTTCGATCATTTTGTCGAGCTGCAGGTAGGGGCGGATTTCGGCTTCATCGAGATCAAAACGCTGCTTACGCACTTTCTCAGAGAAGTACCGCCAGTCCCAGGGCGCAATCTTGAAGTTACCACCCTCATTACGGGCTTCTTCGGCGAGCGCTTCACATTCTTGTTTGGCGCGCGAGACGGCCTTTGGCCAGACCGCTTCCAAGAGCTCATGCACGTTAGCTGGCTGTTTCGCCATGGTATCTTCGAGGCTGAATTCCGCGAATGACTTGAAGCCCATCAAGCGGGCATATTCCGTGCGCAGCGCCACGGCTTCGGCCACCAATCGCCGGTTGTCTGTCTCACCGCCATTAGCTCCACGTGCGATCCAGGCCTTGAATGCCTGCTCGCGCAAATCGCGGCGGCTCGAGTATGTTAAAAATCCTTCGACACTAGCGCGCGCCAGCGTAATCAAGGACTTATCCTTAAGCCCTTGGTCAGCTGCCGCACGTGCCGCAGCACTACGCAAGGATTCCGGCAAACCGGCTAAATCCTTCTCACCCTCGAGCACAAGCCGCCACGACTGCTCGTCTTTCAAGACGTTCTGCATGAACTGGGTGACAAGCGTCGCGAGACGGGCATTGATCTCCTTGACGCGCGCCTTCGATGCCGACGACAGTTTGGCGCCCGCCCGCACGAATGACAGATGACGGCGCTCAAGCACGCGGCGCTCTTCGTCATCGAGCTTTAAGGCATCGCGGCGCTGATAAAGGGTATCAACGCGTTTGAACAATTTGGCGTCGAGCAAAATTTGCGTCTCATGTGCGGCAAAGCGCGGCGCCATTTCGCGCGCAAGAGCTTGCAAGTCTGGCGTCGAGTCCGTGGCTTCCAGATTGCCGAAAAGGCTGGCGACGCGGCTGATCAAACGGCCGCTTTTTTCCAACGCGACGATGGTATTAGCGAATGTTGGCTTGACCGGGTTTAATGAGATCTTTTTGATCTCAGCCGCGTGCTCGCGAAGCCCAGCTTCTAGGGCCAGCTTAAAATGGCGCATCTCAAACTTGCCAAAGGGTGGCAGCTTATAAGGTCCAGACCATGGTGCCAGCAGGGGATTGGGATCCCGGCGCCCGCCACACGAAACGGATCTGCGTGTTAATTTTTTAGGAGTCAAAGTCGTCCCCATCAGCATCTCCTGGTTACGCAATTACATACGCGAATTCGGGAGTTACGGGTCACGCTTTGAAATAGTTTCGGGCTCCAAGCTGTTGCGAAGCCCAAAATGGCGAAGGACCGGCTGGGGAACCGGTCCTTCGTGGAGACTTAAGACCTGGCAGGGCACCAGGGGTTCAGTGACTATCAGGGAGAGTTGCCGAAGGCCCGGCACCTTAAAGGTGGCCCCGGGGGGCTGGGGGGCTGAGTATCCAGAGCCGTTTCTCGGAGCCAGGCCTCAGGCAACGGTTAGGATGATCACGCCGCAATGCGGCGGATTGAGGCCAGGACCGGGACCCGAATTTGTCTAACCGTGGGTATTATGGTGCTGCGCCCCCGGTCCCCGCCACAAGTCTTTCAACATGGGCCTTGCAATCTGCCCGCTCTGGCGCAATCCTGGGGGAGATGTGACGGGAGGCTCTGTTTGAGCGACTCTGAACCGATAGTGTTCCTCCCGCGAAATGCGGGCCAAGCCCCCCAACCGGCTTCTAAAGCCGCCAACGACGGCGTGTTTGAAGCCGCCTTTAACCGTCAGGAACTCTCCGCCATCATGACGCTCTACGGCCGCATGGTGGCTAGGGGTGAATGGCGCGATTACGCAATAGACCTGATGCGCGACCGGGCCGTATTTTCGGTATTCCGCAGAACAAGCGAATTTCCGCTGTACCGCATTGAAAAGAACCCCAAACTTGCCCGCAAGCAGGGCGCTTACAGTGTTGTCGCCGCGACCGGGCTGATCCTGAAACGCGGTCACGATTTAAAGCGCGTTTTGGACGTTCTAGACAGCCGGTTAGAGATTGTCTCTAACTGAAAGTCCCAAAAAAAGGGCCCCATTTCTGGAGCCCTTCACATCTGAAGAATTACGTGTGGTGCACTTAGTTCTCAGAGTTCATGATGCCGAGGATGTTCAGGATGTGCACGAAAAGCGTAATGAAGCTGCCGTAGAGCATGAAGGCGCCAAAGATCGACGAGCGCTTAGTGAACGTCTCATCGCCGTGGCTGGCGCGCTGCAAATACATCGACTTAATCTGCTGAGTCTCATAGGCGGTCACCGCTGAGAACAACAGAACAACAATCGACGAGATCACAAGACTGACCATCTTGCTGGTGCCTGGATCGGTGATGAAGAAGAAACTCACCAGCATCGCAATGATAAGGCCAATCGAGGCCATGCTCATGAAGCCACCCCAGCCAGTCATATCGCGCTTGGTGGTGTAGCCAACAAGGCTGGTCGCAAGGAACGTTGCTGAGGCAATGGCGAAGGCTTGGCCAACGGTGCCCGTCATGCCCTTAGCCATGAACATGGAGACCATAGGAGCGATGAGCGCACCCCAAAGTGCGCAGTAAGTCCAGTAAGCGCCGTGTGCGAGAGCGACACTGCCTGAGTAAAAGAGTTTATGCGCGAAAAAGCCGAGGCCAAGAACGGCCGCGAACACGACCCAGCGGAGACCACCCGTGCCGATCGCGTACATGATTGATGGGTTGGCCATAAGCGCGAAAACGACGGCGGCAGTGCCAGCGACGCCGAGCGCCATGTAGTTATAGGTCCCGAGCATGAACGAGCGCAGGCCTTCGTCAACCGTAGAACGGCCAGCAGTCTTAGTGGCTGTGGGTTGTGAATACATCTGAGCCATAGTTTTCAGATCCTCTCCCGATTCGCTGGCATCCACCAGCATTGCAAAATCATATGATCCCTCCTGACCGCAGGTTCAAGAGCTGCACGAGGCGGATTATGCCTTTTCTACTCACTTCGTAGATATGGCACTGATGGCGCTCGCAAAACCGCCCAGGTTCCAAGCCCTCCAAAAAGCGCAATTAACGCAGCCGCAACGCCAAGAGTCTCAAGAACCGCTATGAGTGAAAATATAAAGGGTAGTTCCATCAACTTTGTGACGGCAATCCAGGCGGCTACAGAGCCCAGCAGGATCGCCACCAAAGCGGCGATGAACGCCAGCAGGGCATACTCGATGGCGTGCGAAGTCAAAATCTGCCGCCGGGTGGCACCGAGGGTCTTGAGCACCACGGCTTCCAAAGTCCGCCGCCGCTGCGCTGTCGCAAGTGCGCCAGCAAGAACTAAGGCCCCTGCCGCCAGTGTGACGCTGCTGGCAACTCTGACGGCGATCATGATCTTACCGAAGATCTTGTTGACCTGATCGATGGCGTCGCGCACGCGGATGGCGCTGAGGGTTGGAAATGTTTGCCCGAGATCGCGGACCAGATTGACCTCCGTGCTTTGGGCCGTGCCCTTGGGCAAACGTATGGTGGCGAGCAGGTTATGCGGGGCCGCTTGCAGCGTGTTGGGTGAAAACACCATAACAAAGTTAATCGCCAGGCTTTCCCATTTCACTTCGCGCATATTCGAGATTTTGGCTTCAACATCGCGGCCCAAGATGTTGACAGTGACGCTGTCGCCGATTTTGAGGCCTAGCTTTTTGGCGATATCGCCTTCGAACGACACCAGCGGCGGGCCGCTGTAATCTGCTGGCCACCAAGAACCCTCGGTCAGCTTCGAGCCTTCAGGTACCTCGTTGGCATAGCTCAGGCCCCTGTCGCCATTCAACACCCATTGAACGTCTGGCGGCGCTTTGATCTCTTCAACGGGTTTATCTTTGACCTGCACCAGCCGGCCGCGCAGCATCGGTGCTTCGGTAAACTTCGCGCCAGGCGCTTTGGAGAGAATGCGCACGCTCAGCGCTTTCATGTCGCCTTTGGCAACATCGAGCAGAAAGTAATCGGGTGAATTGTCGGGCAGGCGGCCCTTCAATTCCGAGATCATCGAGACATTGGCCAGCGCCACGGCAACAAGCAGTGACAGACCGGTGCCAAGCGAGAGAACGACCGACTTCGTCAAACCGTCAGGTGCGCCAACATTGCGAACTGCGATGCCTATCTCCGGACGGCGAAAGCGCGGCATCCGGCGCGCGAGTTTGGTGACGGCGGTGCCGAGAGCCGCAAAAACAGCCAGCATGACGGCAAGGCCACCGGTCACATAAACCGCCAGCATCTTTGGTTCTGATGTGAAAACCGCCAGCGCCAGCAGAAG
>JAYTQI010000004.1:0-5770 GCA_043746825.1 Hyphomicrobium sp.
AGCCCAGCCATAATGGCGCTGACCAAGGTCAACTGCAGCACGACCCGCGCCCGCATTCCCGACTGAGTCGCATTCTCGCTGGCCCCCGAAATCCGGGTCCATAAACCAAGCAACAAAATTGCGGCTACGGCACCGGCTGCCGTGACGAGGACTAAAGGAAGCGCTGCGCGCAGCACGGTCATCGGGTCGAGGGCAAGGAGGCTCGAAATTTTCGCGGCGATACGATCATAGCCATTGAAAACAGCGACGGCGGCGAAGGCCGTAACGATGCCCGCAAGGCCAAAGCCGAGGACGTAACGGACATTGTGTCCTGTCACGCCGCCCCTTGCCTGATCTTCGGATAAAGTGATGGGCATGTCATCTTGCGTGTTGTCCATGTTCAAAATCCTTATCAATTGCCTAAGTGGCCCTATGGCAGGGCTGGGTCAAACGAATTCATTTTGAGTTATGGCCGTTGAGTCATGGTTGCCGTCGTCTCTCGTGATAATTCAAGAGAGGCGGCTTGTTAAAAGATTACCACAAAATGGCGTGCCGGAATATCACAAAATCTCGAGCCCGCGGAACTTTCCGGCTTCGATTGAGACGAGACCCGGGCCCTTCAAAAACATGCCGCCCAAGCCGCTGCCGCGAGATCAAGTAAAATCGCAGGCCCGCGCCATGCGATCAGGCCCGCCGCAATCAACGCCAGCGTGATTACGCCGCCCATCACCCAGCGCCGCACACGTGTAGGCAGCAGGGTGCGCGGGGCGTTGTTAGTCATCACTTTGTCCGTCATGGTATCGCCATTCGCATCGATTATTCCGCCGCCACGAGTCTTGACCGCGCAACCGCCTGCTCTCGAATAGGCAAATGAATAAGCGCGCCGAAGATGCCCAGTGCGACGGATATCCACCACATCACATCATACGACTTGGTGGCATCGAAAACGCGGCCGCCCGCCCACACACCTAAGAATGATCCGGCCTGATGTGAGACGAAGACGATGCCGTACAACATCGTCATCCATTGCGGGCCGAAGAACGTCGCGACCAGCCCGCTTGTTAAGGGCACCGTTGAGAGCCACAGCAGGCCGAGCAACGCACTCAAAACAATAATCGTCGTTGGCGTGATTGGTAAAAACAAAAAGCCGAGAAATATAAACGCACGCCCGAGATAGATCAGGCTCAAGCCATAACGCTGTGGCATGAACCGCGCCGACTGCCCAGCGCAATACGTGCCGATGAGATTGCCAAGCCCGACCGCAGTCAAAGCTGTGACTGCGACCCGGCCGTCGAACCCTTTGTCAGCAACGTAAGCGGGTAAATGCGTGCCATAGAACACGACATGAAACCCGCACACAAAAAATCCGGCATTCAACAGCCAGAAACTGGGTTGCTGGATCGCCTCCTGCAAGGCCTCACCCAAAGTTTGTGAATAGCTGCCCGGTTTTGCACCCTCAGGCTTGCCCGCCACAAGCATCGCCAGCGGCAGCATCAAAAACGCCGTCGCGGTCAGAGCGAGCAAGCTGGTCTGCCAGCCGAGATATTCAATCAAGAGGTGCGTATAGGGCAGCGCCAACAAAATGCCGACACCGCTGCCCATGCCAAGCGCCGCAATGGCCTGGGTTCTGAGTTCCGCTGGCACCGCCCGCGCCACCGCGCCAACCATCGCGCCAACACCCGCCCCCGCCACACCAAGCCCCAAGAACATGCCCGCAACATAAAGCTGCATATCGGTCTTGGCGAGATAGGTGAGATACAAACCAATTGCGGTAGACACGGCTCCCAGCACCGCCACCCGTCCCGCGCCGTAGCGATCCGAGATGGCGCCAAAGACCGGCGCAGCTAATCCCCACGTGATGTTGGCAATCGCGATAGCAAGAGAAAATTGTTCCCGGCCGATGCCCAATTCCATCGTCACGGGCTTCATGTAAAGGCCCATGACCTGGCGCAGCCCCATGCCGATGCCGGCAATGCTTGCCGCCGCCACCACCACCAGCCACCACGGTCTCACGATTGACTGCGTATCCGTCATGGCGTCGAGTTGAGCACACTTTCAGCCAGTTTCACAACCGCGCCGTTTGGCGATTGAATGCCGCGCGTGACATGGCGAATGCGCACACCGCCCCCGCGCTTGAAAAATGTAAACAGATTGTAGTGCGCCAGCGGCTCTTTTTTGTGCAGCTTCGCCGCTGACGCAGATGCGACCCCAACAAGAGGTATCGACATGAACTCACCCGGATGCCACGTCAGCTGGGCTTGATGATTGTGGCCATAGAGCACAAGCTCGGCGCCGCAGCGGTCCAGCATGCGCATGAAGTGAGCTGCGTCTTCCAGACCCCGGCGCGCACTCGCGAGATCCCGCAAAGGCGGATGATGAATCAGCACGACCCGCACCAGCCCCTCTTCGCGAAGCCGCTCCAGCAGATCACCCGCCACCTCGATCTGATGCGCACCTAAGCGGCCCGACGCCACAAACAGTGGCGTCTCCATGGCCGAGTTTAGACCCAGTAACGCCACCGCGCCCAAGCGGCGCACAAACGGAAACGCCAGACTCTCAGGCTCAGCGCCCATGTAAGCCGCCCAGCGCGCAACGCCCTTGTCAGCTTTGAGCGTTGTATAGATATCGTGATTGCCAGGGATGACCGTCACACGCTCGGGTGGCCCAACCGTCTTCAACCAATCGAGTGCGGCTTCGTATTCAGCCGGCAACCCGAGATTGATCAGATCGCCGGTGATGACGATGTGATCGGCGCGAAGTTGATTAGCATCGTTTATTAGTTGATCCGCTACCTCGCGCTGGTGCACCGCTTTGCGGCCCCGCTGCCAGTTCAAAAACCCGAGCGCGCGCTTGGCGTTCCAATAACGGGGATAAAACCCATGAATTGGTGACAAATGCACATCTGAGAGGTGAGCAATCGTGTACGTCTCTATCATGCGTCAGACGATTTTCTGTGTTGTCCCCAATGGGTGCCGGAAAACCTTTAGCATAGCTCACTTGCCAACGGGGGCCGAACGCGCTCAAAAGCCGTTAGAAAATTCGAGAGGGTCTGGTTCTGCCATTAACGAAACTCATCTCATACGGCTTTCAGCGCTATTGGCGGCTCACACGCGGGCTGACGATTGGTGTATGCGCCTGCGTCCTGGACAAAGAACATCGCGTCCTGCTGGTCCGGCGCGCGGCAGATAGCGCGTGGCAGTTGCCAGCTGGTCAAGTTGAAAACAAGGAAACTCTGGAAGCGGCTTTAGTGCGGATTCTTAAGGACTTCGCAGGCGTCGTTATCGAGAGCCGCGCCAATCTCTTCGCCATTTACCCCAATCATAAGCAGTTCCCCGCCGATCATCTGGCGCTTTATGGTGTGCGGGCGTGGCGCGCATCTGGCTCGCCATCACCTGACTCTGGCGGTATCGAACATAGCTTCTTCGCGAGCAACCAACTGCCGCCTGATCTCGATGCGCAAACAGCCGCGCGCATTCGCGCTGTCACCGGTGCTCGCGCCAATTGAAAGTTATGTTAGAAGTCCCTCGCCCTCAGAAGAGATCACCGCCCGAAATGTCCTCGACCGTCATCACCCGCGCCGTTGACCCAAAAGATGCTGCGAGCATCGCCGCACTTCACGCCCATGTTTTCGGGCCAGGGCGCTTTACGCGCTCGGCCTATCGCGTGCGCGAGGGCAAAGGGCTGGCGTCGCGCTTCTGCCGCTTGGCCGAGCTTGGCGGCAAAGCCGTAGCTGCACTGCGGCTGACGGACATTGCGATTGGCGGAAAAAGCGGCGCGATGCTGCTTGGGCCTCTTGCGGTTGACCCGGATTTTCGCGGGCGCGGCATTGGCTCAAAACTGATTGCAGAGGCCTTGGTGGACATGACGCGCGCGGGCATTAAGCTTGTGGTTCTTGTTGGCGATGAGCCTTATTATGGGCGCTTTGGATTCAAACCCGTAGCACTTGGCCACATCACGTTCCCTGGCCCCGTTGACCCGCTGCGCATTCTCGCTCTCGAACTCACGAGCGGCGCACTCAGCGATTATCGCGGGCTGATCGCAGCCGTGACGCCGCCCGGCACGTCCGGCAAAGGCTGATCATAGTCAACCGCCGCACAGTGCGAAAAATCCAGCGTGCAGGTCACGGTGTCGCTGACAAAGTGCTCGTGCCCTATGGTGAGATCAGCGCGGCCCTTGAAAAGAATTTCATTGGTTTTGGGGCGCAGCTCAATGACGTCCGCTGTGCCCTTGATTGGCTGGTTCTCGACCGCGATTTCGGCATGACCGCGCGCAACTGTGAGGCCCGTTGTTTCATCGCCAGTTTGCTCGTCACCCATCAGCGTTAGACCGCGCGGAATTCCGGCGCAGGCGGACGCTGCCATAAACGCTGACAACAACAGGACGGTGGAAATTCCTCGAAATGCCTGACCCATAACGCAACTCCGCAAGCCGCTGAAACTTGCGCCAAGCTATTTGGCCGCCGTGTCGCAATCGCGGTTGCGGTGTGGGGTTTTCGAGGCAGTGCCCGCGATCAAACTACTTCTTGCCGAAATACTGCAATATCGCCCCGCTCAGCGTCCGTTTCGCAGGCGGGGCGCTGGCCACTGGTTGGCCGGGCTGCCAGCCGGTTGAGCCCGCTGACGTCGCCGAGCCCGACCCGCCCCTAACAGGCGGCACATACATGCTGTCAGCCGAGCAAAGCCTTATCTGATTTTCGTTGCGCCCGCACGCCGCCGGTTTGCCCTCATGCGACATGCAGATGTGCACTTCCTTGAGACCGTTACCCGGACCGCCGCACGACACCACAATCATCTCCGGCTTGATGTCAGGGTTCGCGGCCGTGAATTCGGACAGCACTTGCTGCGGACTGACCGTCTGCGGTCCTTGTGGATTTTGGAAGCGTTCTGGAATGTTAATCGACGTATAGAGCTTGCGGGCCAACGCAAAGTACGCGTCAGCCGAGAGGCCCGAACAAGTGCCGTGCTTTTGGTACTCGTGAATGATCAGCTTCTTCGCTGGCATGATGTCGAGCATCTGATCAATCAGTGGCCCCGGCACAAAGGTCGATGACGTGATCGGGCAATCCTGCGGCCAGCCTTTTTGATATTGCGGCCACAGCCCATGCAGCACGAAGTTGTAAGGGCGCGGCGTCTGGCTCGAGCATTGCGGTGAATCCGAATGCGCGCCGCCATCACAGAACGACGGGCTCCACGACAGCACCAGCGCATAATAATCAAACTCGCCAGCGACGTTGTGGCTCTGGGTGTTGCCGGTTTGGGAACCCGGCGGTGCCTGCTCAGGCGCGTCAGGCTGCGGCACACGCTCGCGCGGCTCACCAATGTGAGTGCCCGAGCTATGATGGCGATGCCTCGCCAAGGCCGGAGACGCGATGAGGCTGATGGCCGCGATCATCAATATAAGCTTGGCGGCGGGATTTGCGTATCGCATCGCGTTTCGCTTTCTGAGATGTGCCGGACCTCGAACAAAAGGTACGACCGGGTGTTGAACGCTGCGCGGCGGCAAATGATGTCGGAGATATGGTGGCATCTCAATCCGCGAACGGGTCTTTCATCAAAATCGTATCATCGCGCTCTGGTGAGGTCGATAGCAGCGTTACCGGGCATTCGATCAGCTCCTCCACCCGCCGCACATACTTGACGGCTTGGGCGGGCAGCTCGGCCCAACTCCGTGCACCGCGCGTCGACCCTGACCAACCTTCGAAATCCTCATAAATCGGCTCGATGCGTTCCTGCGCGTTAAAGCCTGCTGGCAAGCGGTCTAAACGCGCGCCATCCAACTTGTAGCCGACGCA
>JAYTQI010000005.1:0-5760 GCA_043746825.1 Hyphomicrobium sp.
AAGTCCATGAGTTCGCGCGTCGCCCCGGACGCCATCAAGGCCGCATCGATTTCCAGCGAGGCGCTCGCGCGCACCGAGGACGAGGCATCGGCCAGTTCATTGACGAAGAAGGCATCCAGCGCTTTCAGGTTCTCGCGCTTCACCGTAAGGCCCGCCGCCATGGCGTGACCACCGCCTTTGACCAGCAAGCCCTTGGCAACCGCTGAGCGCACCGCTTGCCCAAGATCAACGCCAGCAATTGAGCGCAACGAGCCGGTGCCCTCAGAGGCCGCGCCGCCGCCCTGCTTCTCCCAGGCGATGACGCAAGAGGGGCGACGGAAGCGTTCCGTTAAACGGCTGGCGACGAGGCCGACGATGCCCTTGTGCCAGGTCTCCGAGCCGACCATGACGATTGCGCGGTCAGGCTCCGCCATCACCTGCTGCTCGGCAAGGCCAATGGCTTCTTCGAGCATGGCGGTTTCAATGGTTTTGCGTTCGCGGTTGAGACGATCCAGAAGCTCGGCGATTTTTTGCGCTTCAACCGGATCTTCACTTGAGAGCAATTTCGCCCCCAGGCCCGCATCGCCAATGCGCCCGCCGGCGTTGATGCGGGGGCCTAGGATAAAGCCCAAATGATAGGGCGTTGGCGCTTGCGCGAGACCGGCAGCGTCCGAGAGCGCCTTAAGGCCGATGTTCTCGCGCGCATGCATGACGCTGAGACCTTTTTTGACGTAAGCGCGATTGAGGCCAGTCAAAGGCACGACATCGGCAACCGTCGCCAAGGCCACGATGTCGAGGAGCGACAACAGGTCCGGCTCTTTGCGGCCAGCATAAAATTTGCGCCTTCGCAACTCGCGCGTCACCGCGACGAGCACGAGGAAGACTACGCCCGCCGCGCACAAATTGCCTTGGCCTGAGACATCATCCTGGCGGTTCGGATTGACCACCGCCAGCACATCCGGCAAGCACTCGCCGGCTTGGTGGTGATCTATGACCATGCAATCGGTTTTGAGGCGCTTGGCGGCGGCGAGCGGTTCAAAGCTCGTCGTCCCGCAATCGACCGTGACGATAAGCTTGGCGCCCTCTTTGATCAGTGTTTCAATGGCCGTGGCGTTGGGACCATAACCCTCAAAAATGCGGTCAGGGATGTAGATGCGCGCGGGCGTATCGTGGCTGGCCAGATATCGCGCCAGCAAAGCCGACGACGACGCGCCATCGACATCATAATCGCCGAAGATCGCGACGGCTTCAGATTTTTCAATGGCGTCTGCGAGCCGGCAAGCCGCCTTGTCCATATCGCGCAACGTGCTTGGATCTGGCATCAAGGCTTTGAGCGACGGATCGAGAAAAACCGGCACCTCTTCCAGAGACGTACCACGCGCCGCAAGAACACGGGCGATCATGTCGGGCAAGCCGTGGCGCTGGCTGATAGCCGTTGCAAGCGCGCGGCCTTGCGGCTCCAGGCGCTCGCGCCAAACGTATCCTCGCACAGACGCCGCAACGCCGAGCATTGGCGCTGCTAGCCCCTCGTCTGCTTGCTTCTTTGGTTTTTTCACCGCGCCCATTCTCGGATACCCTCTCCCCATTCCCCTGCTCTTGGAATTGGGAGAGGGCTAGGGTGAGGGGCCGCAACAAACACCGATGCAAGCGGCTGCCCCTCACCCCAACCCTCTCCCCGCTAAGGGGCGGGGAGTGGGAAAATCCGTAAGCGATTCTCATTCGAGTTGCTGTAGCAGCCCTCATTTGCCCACAGCCAGGGCCAAATGCGCAAACAAAAACGCGAGCACCTTTTCAGGCACCCGCGCTTTTTCCCGCAACTCAAAGGGTGTTAGCGGTAGCCCCACCAATGGTGGTGACGATGCACAGGGCGAGCGTCATAGAAACCTTCGCCTGAGTCAGCTGCGAGGTCGCGGCGCTGCGCGTTATATCTATGGCGGGCGACGGCGAGTTCTTGCTGCTCCTCGCGAATTTCATGTTGGGCTTTGCGGGCCGTCCAGTAATCGCCGTGCATCCAGGCCCAGCGGGCTTTGCGCTGTGCGGCGGCAATTTCTTCCTGCTCATGGCGAACCTGGGCGGCGTCGCGGGCGAGGAGCTGCTGGTCGTAGTAGATGTGCTGTGAGTGCGAGTTGTAACCCTGGCGGGCGGCTGGGCGGTAGTCGTCATAATCGTAGTCGGCAGCGAGCGCGCCACCAGCGGAAGCGGCAATCGTGCCAGCGGTCAAGACCAGGGCTGTAAAAAGCTTGTTCATTTGGGGCTCCTATCCGTCTCAAGGGTTGTATGCGTCAGGGGCCTAAAGCTTTTTGGTCCCGGCCAACCCGGCGGCTCTAGACCTGCGCGATTTGACGATGTGAGATTTAGCAAGCGCGCGATGTATGAACTTGGAACGGGCTGTTCATGTAGGGTTCATGGGGGAAAAGCGGAGAAATCAGCGTTCGGAAAGCGCGTTTTCAATACGCCGGTCAGGGATGAGCCACATCAGCGAGACCAGCACGTACATCGCGCACGAAATCCAAGGCATATAAAACGCAATCGCGATCGCCGACGCATAAATCACCAGCGACGCTTTGGCCTTAAGATCGCGACCCAGCATTGACGCCAGCTTGCCGCCCTTGCCCTGAAAATGGATGATCGCCCCTTGCAGGACGTAATAGGCAATGGCTGGCATAAGCAGCGAAAAACCGTAGGTGGCGACTGGCAAAGGCGCAAAATGATTTTCACCCATCCACCCAGTCGCAAACGGAACGAGCGACAGCCAAAACAGCATGTGCGAGTTGGCCCAAAGAATAGAGCCATTGATACGATCCACGGCGTGCATCAGGTGGTGGTGATTATGCCAATAGATGGCGACATAGGTGAAGCTCAAGACGTAACTCAGAAAAACTGGTAATAGCTTTGCCAGCGTAGACCAGTCATTACCGTGGGGAACTTTGAGTTCCAGAACCATAATGGTAATAATAATGGCAATGACGCCATCGCTGAACGCCAATAGCCGTTCTTTTTCCACGCCCTATGCCTCCGCCTTTCGCAAACTACCCGATAAACCTGGCGCCTATATCGCGGAAGTTGGTTTTGATCCGGCGGACCGTGCCGGTTTTGGAGCGCATCACGACGGTCTCAGTCTCAGCAAAATCGCCGCGGAAGCGCACGCCATCCAAAAGCGATCCGTCGGTCACGCCGGTCGCTGAGAACACGACGTCGGCGGACGCCATATCTTCCATGCGGTATTTGCGATTGATGTCGGTGATGCCCATCTTGGCGGCACGGATACGTTCTTCATCCTTCAACGGCATCAAGCGGCCTTGAATTTGTCCGCCAATGCAGCGCAAAGCCGCCGCCGCCAGCACACCTTCTGGCGCGCCGCCTGAGCCCATGTAAATGTCGATGCCGGTCTCATTCGGGTCCGTTGTCCAGATCACGCCGGCGATGTCGCCATCGGGAATGAGCTGCACGCCAGCCCCCGTATCACGCACGGCCTTGATCAATTCGGCGTGGCGCGGACGGTCGAGTATGCAGGCCATGATCTCGTTGATCGACACACCTTTGGCCTTGGCGAGGGCATTGAGATTGTCGGCGGGGCTGGCGTCGAGATCAACGATGCCTTCGGGATAACCGGGGCCTACAGCAATCTTGTTCATATACATATCGGGGGCGTGCAGCAAGCCGCCGCGCTCGGAAATGGCCAGAACCGCCAGCGCATTCGGCATGTTCTTGGCGCAGATGGTGGTGCCTTCGAGCGGATCAACAGCGATATCGACTTCGGGCCCGTCACCTGTGCCAACCTTTTCGCCGATGAACAGCATCGGCGCTTCGTCCATCTCACCTTCGCCGATGACGACGGTGCCGCAGATTGACACCCGCCCGAGTTCCTTGCGCATGGCATCGACGGCGGCTTTATCGGCGGCTTTCTCATTGCCGCGGCCTCTGAGCCGCGCGGCTGCGATGGCGGCCGCTTCTGTCACGCGCGCCACTTCAAGCACGAGAATGCGCTCGAGGCCTAAGCCAGCCACAAAGTCCTTCACCATGACGTTCTCCCAAGTCCCTCGCGGGGGTCTGACGCCCCTCTTTGAAGTCTGAATTCTATAATTCTTCGATCCGGATCATCTGCGGACGTTGCGCGACCTTGCCATCCTTCTGAATGGCTTCGAGCGCCTTGCGCATGGCTTCTTCCGTCGTCTCGTGGGTGATGATGATCACGGAAACGGGCGACACCGGCTGAGGTGACGGCTTCATGCCAGGCAACGGCGGCACAACAGGCCGGTGCTGCACAATACTTTCCAGCGAAATGCCATATTCGCCCATGCGGGTGGCGATGGCACCCATGACGCCAGGTTTATCGTCCAGCGCAAGCCGTACGTAGTATGAACCATAATGCGCATCAAGTTTGACAGCCTCGTGCTGTTTCAGCTCAGCTGTTGGAATTACAAACGGCGGCACAACGTTGCCACGCGCGATATCGATGATGTCACTGGCAACAGCCGACGCCGTCGCGCGGCCGCCGGCACCGGCACCGATGAGCAGGATGTTCCCCGAATAATCGCCATCAATCGCGACCGCGTTGGTGACGCCGGAGACTTCGGCAATGGCTGAATCTTTATAAACCAAGCATGGCGAGACGCGCGCCAGAATGCCGTTTTCGGTTTGCGTCGCAACGCCGAGCAGCTTGATGCGATAACCGAGACTATCCGCCGCCTCGATGTCCTCTGCTGTAATATTCTCGATGCCCTCGACATGAATTTGATCGAGCGCGACGCGGGTTGAAAACGCGAGGCTGGTGAGAAGAGCAAGTTTGTGGGCTGTATCGAAACCACCAATATCGAAGGTTGGATCGGCTTCGGCATAGCCCTTAGCTTGCGCCTCTTTCAAGACGTCGGCGAACGCCCGCTTCTCGCTTTGCATTTTGGTGAGAATATAATTGCAAGTGCCGTTGAGAATGCCATAGACGCGCTGCACCTCGTTGGCGCCCAGAGATTCACGCAAAGTCTTGATGACCGGGATGCCACCCGCAACCGCGGCTTCGAAATTCAGCGCCACGCCCTTTTTCTCAGCGAGCTTGGCAAGTTCAAAGCCATGCTTAGCGAGCAGCGCCTTGTTGGCGGTCACAACATGTTTTCCAGCCTCAAGGGCTGCTTCAACGCAAGCTTTCGCAATGCCGCCGCCGCCACCGATCAGTTCAACGAACACGGAGTTAGAGGGATCCTGCGCCATCGCGACCGCACTATCAAACCACTTCGCAGTCGTCGCGACTGGCCCCTTCTGCTCGTCCCGCGATTTGGCGGCGACGCCGGTCACGACAATAGGCCGGCCCGCGACATCGCCAAGCCAGCCGCCGTGGGTGGCAAGCAAGTCCAACAGGCCGCCGCCGACAGTACCGAGGCCGGCAATGGCAATTTTCAAAGGTTCCGACATGGTGGGATGATTACCGGCTAGCTCTTTCGGGGATGGGGACGGCGTTGGGATTGGGTTCTGGTCTTTCGGACATAAATTTCTTGATGGATCGCGCGGCTTGGCGGATGCGCTGTTCGTTCTCAACCAGCGCGATGCGGATAAAGCCCTCGCCATATTCGCCAAAGCCAGGACCCGGCGAGACGGCAACGTCGGCCTTCTCGATCAGGAGTTTTGTGAACTCGACTGAACCCAAATGCTTGTAAGGCTCCGGAACTGGCGCCCAGGCAAACATGGTGGCCGGCGGAGTGGGAATATGGAAACCCGCGCGGTCAAAGCTCTCGACCAGCACGTCGCGGCGGTGCTTGTACAGGCTACGGATTTCATCGACGCAATCCT
>JAYTQI010000006.1:0-2630 GCA_043746825.1 Hyphomicrobium sp.
CGCGATGGGAACTGCGCCATCAGCACTGAGATTTCCAGCACGATCGTCCACAAGCGGCAGGCGTGTTCGAACGAACCGCAATCAAACGAGGCGTCGGCATTGCGGAACCGCATCAGGTTGAGCGAGGCCAAGTTGCACGCCGTGTCGTCGAGGAACATGTATTCCGAGCACGGGTTGGAGGCGCGGATTGGTCCCGACTGCGGGCAGGTGTGCCAGTCGTTGATGGTGGTGTGGAACTGAATGCCGGGATCAGCCGACGCCCAGGCGGCGAAGCCGATTTGCTCCCAAAGATCGCGGGCTTTCAGCGTCTTGGTGGTTCTGCCACCGAGGCGGGCTTTGAGCTGCCAGTCTTTGTCATCGTGCACGGCGTTGAGGAAATCATCGGTCACGCGCACCGAGTTGTTGGAGTTCTGGCCAGCGACCGTCAGATAGGCCTCGCTGTCCCAATCGGTATCGTAGGTGTCGAACGCCATCTCGGTGTAGCCCTGCTTGGCGAACTGGACGACGCGCAGGATGTAGTTCTGCGGCACGCCATCGCGCTTGGCTTCGCGGATGGCGAGTTTGAGCTTGGGGTTTTTGAGCGGATCGTAGCAGTCGTCCTTATCGCCTTCGCAATTGACGCAGGCCTTCATAACCGCCTTTAAACGCTTCTGGCAAATCTTCGATCCGGTGACCAGGGCGGCAACTTTCTGCTCCTCGCGGACTTTCCAGGTGATGTACTCTTCAATATCGGGATGATCGACATCGACCACGACCATCTTGGCCGCACGCCGTGTGGTGCCGCCAGATTTGATGGCGCCAGCCGCCCGGTCACCGATTTTGAGGAAGCTCATCAGGCCGCTTGAGCGCCCGCCGCCCGAGAGTTTTTCATTGGCGCCGCGGAGTGAGGAGAAATTCGAGCCTGTGCCCGAGCCGTATTTGAACAAGCGCGCTTCCCGCACCCACAAATCCATGATGCCGCCATCGCCGACGAGATCATCAGCAACCGATTGGATGAAGCAGGCGTGCGGCTGCGGGTGTTCGTAAGCCGAGGTCGAGTTGGTCAGTTGGCCGGTGAGGTGATCAACATACATATGGCCCTGGCCGGGGCCATCGATGCCATAGGCCCAATGCAGGCCGGTGTTGAACCATTGTGGGGAATTCGGCGCAGCCATCTGATTGGCCAGCATATAGCGGTGCTCATCAAAGAAGGCGCGGGCGTCGTCTTCGGTGGTGAAGTAGCCGCCCTTCCAGCCCCAATAGGTCCAGGTGCCAGCGAGGCGGTCGAAAACTTCGCGGGCATCGACTTCGCCGCCGGTGCGGTCTTTTTCAGGCAAGCTTGCCAGCGCAGCTTCATCAGGGATGGAGCGCCACAGCCACGAGGGCACTTGCGTCTCTTCGAATTTCTTGAGTTTGCGGGCGACACCAGCTTTACGGAAATACTTCTGCGCCAAGATGTCGGCAGCGACCTGGCTCCAATGCTCAGGGACCTCGAAACTCTCAAGGCGGAAGACAACAGACCCGTCGGGGTTTTTAATCTCGGAAATCGCCTTGCGAAAAGGGATCGTTGCGTAAGGTGATTTTCCAGCTTCAGTAAAGCGCCGCGTAATCTTCATAAGTCGTGCCCCCGGTGTGTCTGTCGGGAACGCCCGTAAGCAGAACAAGCTCGTGCGTTCTAATTGTTGTTATGATTTGATCCCGCACCCCCCGTCCTGGGGGCGTGAAACCTACACGGACGCTACAGACCCACCTGCAACACAACGCACACGGACTTAAGACTTAAAACGGCGCGCAAGCTCTCCCGGGCTGAAGCGCTGTTTTACAAGCGCGGCATTCCCCTCCCCGCTTTCAAAGCTCTCAGAACGAGCTGTGACGCGGGCACTCCCCAAAACGTATCGGCAATGGTCCAAATGACCCAAAAGACACGACCCACGCGACAGATGTATTGGCTGCACCGGTCTGACAACCACACGCCGGGACCGTTCCGGTGACTGGCGATTGGATGAGCCCGAAAGCTCCGTCTCAATCTCGCCACCGTGATCTCAAGCTAGGACGATTCGAGCGGTCCGTCACGGGGGCATGATCTATATATTGTGGTAGCAGGCACAACCAACGCAAGATGTAGTGGTGTTGGCAACCTGTGGGAAGAAACCCTCGGAAGGCCTATTTTCCGGGCCCGGACGGAGCGGGCTGGTAGATTGGGCCCTGTGCAAAGGCTGAATTTGCAGTCAATGTGCCGATCACTGAAAGTCAACCTAACGCGATTCCAGCCGCGCGGTGTGGCTCACTTGCCTCGCTCTGTGACCGACTGGACAGAGTGCGCGCTTAAAGGCTAATCCCGAGGCTGGAAATCCTGCAACGCGAGGCCGAACGTCTATGGGAATGCTAGGAGAAATCTTCTCGTGGTGGGGCGGCAACACCTGGGGCACGCGTTTGTTCACGGCGCGAAAAGGCCGCCAGGTCGGCGAAGACGAGTTCGGTAATCGCTACTTTATCCAGAAGTCCGGCAACGGGCCGCTCGGCGTTCCGGCGCGCTGGGTAATCTATAAGAGCCTGTCGGAGCCAACGCAGGTGCCGCCCGATTGGCACGGCTGGCTGCACCACACTGTTGACGAGCTGCCAACGGATGAGCGCTATCAGGCACAGCCGTG
>JAYTQI010000007.1:0-5751 GCA_043746825.1 Hyphomicrobium sp.
GGTTTGCCGTTGCCGTAATTTCGCTAGGTGCGGGGCGGGCCTTGGCTGAGCCGGACGCGCCGAAGAGTGACACCTTCACCGTCAAGGACGAAGCGGCGAAGTTGGAAGCGGCCACTTCGGGGCCAGCCACCCCTGCCGTTAAAGACGAAGCCGTGAAATCCGAAGCAGCCCAGGAACCAGCCCAGCCGGAACCTGTGAAAGTTGAGGCCCCTAAGCCTGAAGCCTTCAGAGCTGAGGCGGCGCCACCTCCGCCAGAGCCAGCCCCGGTTGAGGCGGCCAAGGATCCAGCGACAGATCTGAGCCCGAAGGCCGCTGAAGTTCCAGCACCAGCAAATACAACCACGTCCGCGTCCACGGCGTCTGCAACGCCTTCGCCCGCCGACCCGGTCATTGATGCAGTGCGCCGCAAGTTCGCCGACAAAGCGGTGATTGGCAAAAGCAGCGAAGACGACTCTTCAGCCATGGCGGCGTTTTATAGTTCGCGGCAGGCTGCGGTTTGGATCAAGAACGGCGCGCTCACGAGTGCTGCGAAGTCGGTGATCGACGAGATCAAGAAAGCGGACGACTGGGGGCTTGAAGCCAAAGCCTTCAATGTTCCAGACCTAGCGTCAGGGGCATCGGCAGACGCCCAAGCTGATGCCGAGATCAAGTTGACGCTGGCGGTTCTCAAATATGCGCGTTATGCGCGCGGCGGCCGGGTGGAGCCGCTGTCGCTCAGCAACATTCTCGATATGAAGCCGCCGCTTAAAGATCCCAAGGTGGTGTTGTCTGAAATCAGCGAGAGTTCCTCGCCCGATGCGTACCTGCGCGGCCTGCACCCCAAGCATCCGGAATTTGAAAAGCTTCATCAAGCACTTCTCAAAGCCCGCGGGCATGATGAGCCGGAAGAAAAAATCGACGAAGCTTTGAAGATCAAGTTGCCGGAAGCTGGCAGCGTCAAGCCTGGCTCTGAGCACGCCGACATCGCGCTGTTGCGCAAGCGCCTCAAGATCGGCGCGCAATCGGGCGCTAACGAAAATATCTACGATCTAAAGCTCGAGGCGGCGGTCAAAGCGTTCCAGGCAGAGCACGAGCTGAAAGCCAGCGGCATCCTGAACGAGAAGACCCGCAAAGCTCTCAACCGCGAGGGCGAGCCCAAGAAGCTTGACTCTAAGGGCCGGATTGAAACGCTCCTGGTCAATATGGAGCGCTGGCGCTGGTTGCCCGAGGATTTGAGCAACTTCTACGTCATGAATAATATTCCTGAGTTCACCAGCCGGGTGATGAAGGCTGGCAATGAGGCGCTGAGGCAAAAGATCATCGTCGGTCAGCCGACATGGCCGACGCCGGTGCTGACCGCCAGCATGGAATTTGTGATCTTCCAGCCTGAATGGGGCGTGCCAGATGGTATCAAAGTTAAAGAGTTGCTGCCGCGCTTGAAACGGGCGTCGTCTCAATACGGCGGCGGATTTTTTGACCAACTGTTTAATGGCGGCGCCGAAAGCGGTGGCGCGCGCGTGCTCGCGGCCTACAAGCTCAATCCGACTTTGAATGGCCGCCCCGTTGACGCCAACAAGATCGATTGGAATAAGGTCGATATCAAACAGTTCAATTTTGTGCAGCCAGCGGGCGGCGAAAATCCTTTGGGTCTTGTCAAGTTCCGCTTTCCCAACCGGCACGATGTTTACATGCACGACACCCCGCAGAGAGGCTTGTTCGCGCAGTCGTTCCGGGCTTTGAGCCACGGATGTATGCGTTTAGAAAATCCGCGCCGCATGGCAGAGATCATTCTTGGCGAGGACAAAGGCTGGGGGTCTGAAAAGATCGGCGGCATGATGAATGGTGCGACCAACGATGTTGCACTTTCAAAGCCGGTTCCAGTTTACCTCACGTACTTCACCGCCCGCGTCAACAGCGACGGCAAGCTTGAAACCTACAGCGACATCTACGGCCACGACAGCCGCTTGATGCAAGCGCTAGAGGGCCACGCGGTGCGCTACAACGCACCTGATCATTCTAAGGAAGACTTCACGACTGCCGGAGATCCAAGTGAGCCAAGTCTCGCGCCAACGTCTGGTGCCGCGAAGAAGGGCAAGAAGGGCGGCCTCGTGCAGGCGCAAACGCAAACTAAGCCCAAGGGCGATACGGTGGGCGACATCTTCTCGAACGCGCTGAACGGATTGCTGGCGAACTAACTTCGTTTCGCTGAGATGGAACAAAAAAAGGCGGGCTTTGCGGCCCGCCTTTTTTATTTGGAAATTTGTGTCGGGCCTACGCCGCCTTCTCAAGCTTCGTGTCCCATTTCCCGAGCGCGGCGAGGCCGTTCATTTTGGCGCGATGGGCGAAGGCGCGCTGACCGGCGGCGACATTCTCAGATTTACCGCCCCAGGCGGCGAGGGCTGCAGCTTGCAGCGCCCGGCCGTATGAGAAGGTCAAGGCCCACGGCAGGCCGCCGCCAGCATTCATCAGGGATAAGTGTTCGGTTGCAGCCACGTCGGACTGGCCGCCCGAGAGGAACGCGATGCCGGGTACAGACGACGGCACGGTGGCTCTGAGGCAGCGGACGGTTTTTTCGGCGACCTCAGCGGCGCTGGCTTGCTTTGGCGACTTTTGCCCGGCGATGACCATGTTGGGTTTGAGGATCATGCCCTCTAATGAAACCCGCGCGTCATAGAGTTCGCGGAACACCGAGCGTAGCGTCCACTCAGTGACGCGGTAACACTCGTTGATATCGTGTGAGCAATGCTCGCCGTCCATCAGGACTTCGGGTTCGACGATTGGAACGATGCCAGCTTCCTGGCACAGCGCCGCGTAACGGGCGAGCGCGTGCGAGTTGGCTTTGACGCAGTTCCAGGTCGGCATGCCGTCCGCGATGGTGATGACCGCGCGCCACTTCGCAAAGCGGGCCCCGAGTTTATAGTATTCGGCGAGGCGTTCGCGCAGGCCATCGAGGCCTTCGGTGACGGTTTCGATTTTTGAGGTTGGGCCAGCAAGGGCTTTTGCGCCGGTATCAACCTTGATACCGGGGATTGAGCCAGCGGCGGCCATGACATCGACCAGGCTTGTGCCGTCCTTGGCTTTCTGGCGGATGGTTTCATCATACAAGATCACGCCCGAGACGTGGTTCTTCATGGCGTCGGTGGCACGAAACAGCATCTCGCGATAATCGCGGCGGCTGTCCTCGGTCGAAACTGTGTTGATCTTATCGAAGCGCTTTTTGATGGTGCCCGAGCTTTCATCCGCGGCGAGAATGCCTTTGCCGGGCGCGACCATGGCGTGGGCGATATCACTTAAGCGTTCGGTCATGGCTGAGGTCTCCGGATGAGCATCGTCAATGTCATTTGGCGATTGATCTAGCGGGATTTCACCAGCCATGAAAGCCCCTGGAAGGTCACAGAGCGGGAAAGCTCTGAATATCCTTGATGATGCGGGCGCGACTGGGGGGTGTTCCAAATGTGCAAGACCCCTTTGCACACTTTTCGCTAACGCAAACCTTCCGGCGGCGGTGCCTGGTATGACTGCAAGCCAGGCAACCTTCGCTCAGCCCACCGCTTCGCTTTCGGGCCCAACATCCAGTTTAGAAGTGTCGGCTTCCGTCTTGCCAGAACGCTCGACTGAGTCCGCCGATGCTTGCGCTAAATGTAAGGGAGCGGTCTGGGCCTAGAGATCGCAATCACCCAAGTTCCACTAACGGTGCTCCCTCGCGTAGTAGTCGTTCAACCTCATGCCAGCTGTGTTCTAAGACTGCAATCAGGGCCGGTGTCGTCAGATTTCCGCACGTCAACCGGACGATCTGCGGCGGCGGGCCGAGGCGGGTCACCAGCTCCACAAAATCGATATCTTTGCTGATGATGATTTGGCCCGGCGTTCTGGCCGCAGCAAATATTTTGTGATCCGGGGTTTTGCTAAATCCGAGATCGCGAATTGCAATCGCTTCTATCCGCGAGACGGACTTGAACCACGCGCAAAGAGCAGGTGGCAGCTGCGCGTCGAGCCAGACGATCATGCTGCGACGCGGGGAACATCGACCTTTCTAGCGGCGAGTTTCAGGCAGGCTGCAATATCGGCGGCCTCAAGATCGGGGAAATCCCGCAGGATTTCTGTCTGTGTCACGCCTTCGGACAGCATCTCTAGAATGTCGCTCACCCGGATGCGCATCCCGCGAATGCACGGGCGCCCGCCACAGACCTGGGGGTCGTAGGTGATCCGGTCATCGAGGTTAACGCTCATGGGGCTCTCCCAGGAAATGCATGAGATTTCAGGATAGCAGAAATTTCTGATTTTGTCCGGCTCGAAACCTTTTGAGTTTGGTCACGCCCCTTAAACCAGCTTCCCCATCGCCACGGCCGTGTCAGACATGCGGTTCGAGAATCCCCACTCGTTATCATACCACGAGAGCACGCGTACCAGTTTGCCGTCCATGACCTTGGTCTGGTCGAGGTGGAACACTGACGAACGCGGGTCGTGGTTGAAATCGCTTGAAACGTTGGGCTGATCGGTGGTGCCGAGAATGCCTTTCAAGGCCCCATTCGAGGCATGAATAATCGCGGCATTGATTTCAGCCACCGTGGTCTCGCGCTTGGGCACAAATTTGAAATCGACAACCGAAACATTCGGCACCGGCACGCGGATGGCGGTGCCGTCCAAGCGGCCATTCAGTTCCGGCAGCACCAGGCCAACGGCTTTGGCCGCGCCCGTTGATGTCGGGATCATGCTGAGAGCGGCGGCGCGGCCGCGGTAGAGATCCTTATGCATGGTATCGAGCGTTGGCTGGTCGCCGGTATAAGCGTGGATCGTGGTCATGAAGCCGCGCTCGATGCCGACGAGGCCGTGCAAGACCTTGGCGACGGGTGCTAAGCAGTTGGTCGTGCACGAGGCATTCGAAACCACGAGGTGGTCTTTGGTCAGCTTGTCGTGATTGACACCGTATACGACCGTCAAATCGGAATTTTCGCCAGGCGCCGAGATCAGCACCCGCTTGGCGCCAGCGGTCAGATGGGCGGCAGCCTTATCACGGGCGGTGAAGATGCCGGTGCACTCCATGGCGATATCGACGCCCATGGCCTTGTGCGGCAACTCAGCCGGGTTCTTAATGGCGGTGACTTTGATCGGGCCGCGGCCAACATCAATTGTGTCGCCGGACACGGTCACGATGTGAGGAAAGCGGCCATGCACGCTATCGAAACGCAGCAGATGGGCATTTGTCTCTACGGGCCCGAGATCGTTGATCGCAACGACCTCAATGTCTTTGCGCCCGCTTTCCAGAATCGCGCGCAGCACGTTGCGGCCAATACGGCCAAAACCGTTGATCGCGACCTTCACCGTCATGGTATCCTCCGGGACATTCGTATGCAGAAATTGGGACGAGGTGTTTCGTGGTTGACCCACGATCACGGCATTTTGTCAGGTGCATAGAAATCGGGAGTCATTAACTTGAGCACAAGCGTGCCTGTCAATGCGGCATCCCTGGCCAGTCTGCAATAAAGTTTTTTGAGCCAACTTCCAGAGCCTAAAGGGTTTTCCGCGTCTCATAACTAAGAGCTGCATGGCAAGGGTTGTTGACGGGGTTTATGTGCAGGTCCTAACGTAGTTATTAACGAGGTGCAGAATCGCGTCGATCGTGTCTCCCAATTGGGAGGAAGAGGCCATGGCTGAACGCAACACCGCTAAAAGTAAGCGGTCCGAAGGGACTAAGCGCGCCACTGGGGCTGCCCCGGAAGCGGCAGCTAACGATGATGTGGCGGGTCTCAAGGCTGAGCTGGCGGCGGCGCG
>JAYTQI010000008.1:0-5747 GCA_043746825.1 Hyphomicrobium sp.
CCGCCCGAGCAAAGCGATGAGGCTGCGGTGAAGGCTGTGACTGGCGCCTATACTGCTGGCCTCGCCAACTTGAAGAAGAAGCTGGAAGCTGGCGGCTGACGTCATGTTGAGAGGCGTTGTTGCCGCGTGTTTTGGGCTGGCGCTGTTAACAGCAGTGCCAGCGTTGAGTCGCGAAGCGCTGATTACCAATCAACCAGCCGATAGCCTGTCGTTCGTCGATCTCGACCAGATGAAATCTGTGGCCGAGATCAAGATCGGCGGCAAACCAGCGGGCATTGCGCTCTCGCCCGATAAGTCACTCGCTTACGTCACCGCGCCCGACGGCAACGAACTGATCGAGGTTGATGCAACCTCGCGCACTGTCAAGCGGCGGCTGGCGATGACAGGCGGGCCGCTGGGCGTCGCCGCGCATCCAGTTAAGTCTGAAATCTACGTCGCCGATTGGTACGCGCACAAAATCGCGGTCATCGATGCCGGGAAGCTAGTCGTCGTCGCCGAAATCCCCGTTGGGCAGTCGCCGTCGGGCTTAGCGGTGACGCCGGACGGCGCGCTGCTCTTGTCCGCTGATCGCGACAGCAATGAAGTGTCATTTATCGATATCGCGAGCCGCAAGCGTCTCGCAGGAATAGCGGTTGGCGAACGCCCGTTCGGCGTCACCATAGATGCCTTGGGAGAACGGGCCTATACCGCCAATGTCGCGAGCGACGACGTCACCGTCATTGATATCAAGGCGGTTAAGGTTATCGGCACCATCAAATCGGGGCACCGGCCTTATGCCGTCGCTTTGGCAAGGGATAAGGGTTTCGTGACCGGACAATACAGCGGCACGGTCGATGTTTTTGATGCAACCACCCTAGCGCCCCTCTCCAAAATCGACGCCTGTGACCATCCTGAGGGCATAGAGAGCGATAGTGGGGGCGGCACTGTTTATGTCGCCTGCTGGGGCGATAACATCGTGCTTAAAATCGACGCTGAAAGCCTTAAGATTACCGGCAAAGCCGAGGTCGGCGACGGCCCCCGCGCGTTTGGCAAATTCCTACGTTAAAAGGTTTTAAGTACGCTTTTCCGGCCAGATGCGCCAGAATTGCCAATGAGTATGGGCCGGGCTATATCCGGCCACAAAAATTCCGACGATCTGGAGGATCGCACCCATGTTGAAGTTACTGACCCCAACTGTGCTTGGCTTTGCCGGGTTCGTCATGATGGCGGGTGCTGTTTCTGCCGCCGACGCGCCTTCGGCCGTCGCGCTTATCTTTGATCACGAGCACCTCGCGAACACCAAGAAGGGCGACGAGATCAAATACAATTTCGCCCGCACGGTCTCGGACGAGAAATTGACAGGCTCGGCTTTCAAGGACGAGATCAAGCTCAAGATTGAAGATGTCGATAAAGACGGCAAGAAAAACGTCGCGCTTATGGTCTATACCGGCGAGCGCGCCCGTGAAGCGAAGAAGGTCACCGAAATTACCATCAACCCAATGTTTGTCGTCGCCATGCAGCAGGCGGTCTCAAGCTATAAAATGGTGGCGGGCGGCGATTTTTCTTACCTCAAGCATAATTTCAGCATGGCACTGAAGGATAGCGCCAAGGTTGATCCCGTGAAGATCGATTACAACGGCAAAACGGTTGACGGCTACAGGATTGGTATTGTCCCGTTTGCAAAAGATCAGAACGTTGCCAAAATGAAGGGCTACGAGACCTCGGCGTTCACATTCGTCGTCAGCGCCGATGTTCCCGGCGAGATCGTCGAGATCGTAACTGAGATCAAAAACTCAGCCAAAGAAGCCCCGACCTTTCAGGAGCGCACGACGCTGGCTGGCGTAGAAGGTGTCAAATGATAATAGCACGCAAGACGTTTCTCGGGGTCAGTCTGGCGGCAGCTGCGGCTTTGACCTCGGTCGCGAGCGCCGTCGAGGTGCCTCTCAACGACTACCCGACAGTTACACGGGCCGACTACGTGTTTGCTTGCATGCAGGTGAACGGCCAAACCCGGGATATGCTGGAAAAGTGCTCGTGCTCGATTGATCAAATCGCGGCTGTGATGCCGTTTGATGATTATGAGGCGGCGGAGACTGTCATGTCGGTGCAGCTAAAAGGCGGAGAGTCCGTGGCAGCCCTTCATTACGCCCACGTCCAAGACAAGGTCAAAACTTTGAAGCGGGCGCAAGTCGAAGGCGAGCTGCGCTGCTTCTAGGTGCTAACGATGCTGCATTCATAAAAGGGCACCAGAAGGCGCCCTTTAGTGTTACCGGCAGTTGCCCAGGCCTCAGCCGTTACGAGCCGTTTGCGGGCACAAGGGCATTGAAAACGTCTCCGTTAGAGTCCTTGGCTGTTGCCGCCAATTCTTCATCACCCGCCGATCCATAGGTGAAACGGACGTTGGGGTTCGCGGACAGCGAAATGCCGGCCTCCATATGGAAGATCAGTTCCCCGGCACGCGTGACGTCGATCTCGCGCACGTAATGTGCGGGGATATACGTGCCCGTGGCTTGATCCATCTGCATACCGGAATAGTTGGGGTGGCGCAGCATAACTTGGCCCTCCCGCATCAGCATCGCCGATTGCTTGTTTGAGGCAAAGCGCTGCGGCATTTCCATGCGCTTGAGTTGCATTTGGCCGCTGTGCGCCATGGCCTCTTGGTAGTCTTTGAGAGCTGGCGCCGAACAGCCGCCGGCCGCTTTGACAAACTTCGTGGTCATCAGCAGGCGGCCGTCAGTCGTTTCAATGACCGCGCGCAGGTAAGAGTAGGTGTCGAACCGCACACGTGTTGAAATAGTCCGCGCCCCATCGCCAGCTGCCGGCCCAAATTTGAAGTGGCCGACGAGCGGCATCGGGTTGTTTTCGATGAAGACATGCAGCGATTTCACCTCTCCGGCAACGCTGCCAAAGATATAGACGGAGACCGGGACAACGGCTGAGTCTTCGGCCTTATCCGGCGCATCAATGGCGAGTGGCGCGTTCGCTTCAATGATGGCGCGTTCGCCGAAGAATTCTTTGCGTATGCCTGGCCAATTGTCGCCTTCGGCTCTGACTTGCGGCGCCGCCAGTGCCAGTGCCGTGGCTAGAGAAGCGGCCATCAGGACTGACGCTCTCAAGAATCTTAGCATCGGTTGCATCCTCTGCGTTTTCGTCCCGCTGCCCGGTGGTGATAACCATTCCGTCAGCGAAAAAAGGTTTATTCCCATTCGAGTTCTGCAAACGCGGTTGTAACATTGCGGACGTGATATTCGTCGAAAAGCAGCCAAGACTCTTTTTCCGAAAGGCCCACGGTCTTAGTTGCTTCGCCAAGTGTTTTGCCAGCCTTTATCATGGTTCGCACTTCGTCCGCGATTGTCCTGAGGTATCGCTCAATGGGCACCATTGCGTCCGGCCAAGCCATCGAGACGGGCCCGTGGCCTGGGATGACACGCGAAGCTTTCTCCTCGCGCATGACGGCAATCAATTTGAGCCAGCCCAGAATTGACCCGTCGATGGTTGGCACATGACCAGAAAAGAGCAGATCTCCCAGCAGCAATGTTCCGGTGGTTTTGTCGAGAATAGTCAGATCGTTGTCGGTGTGGGCCGTCGAACGCGGTTTTAATTCAAGGATGCGTCCACCAAGGTCGATCTCGGCCGTGTCCGCGACGCCGCGGGTGGGTAAGACGATCTTGGTGCCTTCAAAGGCGGCGTCGCCAACGGCAGCTTTGTTTACTGCCAAATAGCGTTCTGCACGTGTGCTCAGCCCCCGTGCCATTTTGTGGTGGGCGACGTACTCCGGTTTATCGTCCGCAAACGCAATATTTCCGAAGACGTGATCGGGATGCATGTGTGTGTTTATAACGTACCGGATCGGTTTATCCGTGATCGCCTTTATGGCGGCGCGGGCGGTGGCACCGACCCGGGCTGTTCCGCCAGTGTCGATGACGGCGACCGAGTCGTTGCCAACGATAAACGTGATGTTTGAAATATCGCCCGCATTATCAGGCCCGGTCATGGCATGAACACCCTGATGCACGTACACCCCAGGAGCCACCTCTGTTGGCCTAGTCGTGGCCGCTCTAGAAATTGGAATCATTGAAAAAAACGGCGATAAGGCAAGGGTGCCAGCGCCTTTGAGAAAGGCCGAACGGCTGATCACAATTGCCTCCAAACTTTGTTCTGTCCGTTCACTTTCGAACCCACACTAGCAGTGTTTCTGGGAGTCTCGCGCGGTTCCCGCGTCGGGCTTCAAGGGCAAGAGTTCACGTTTTTGAGAGCAGTCCGTGATCGCAGACCCCCAATCTGGCACTTTGGTCGCAACTTGTCGTGCAGTGCAGCATTTATGCGGCGGCGCAAAATCTCGCCGTGAATCCAGGCTGATTTTGGGTCAGGAGCGTTGTCCTAATTTCAATGCTTAGAATATCCGTAACGGATCGTGTTGCGAACGAGAAAAAAAAGTGTCTACATGCGGCGCGGTGACGAGACCTCCTGGGTCCCACACGAAAGTGTGACAGACCCATACGAAAGCCTGGAGGGAAAGAAGGGAAAAAATTCCCCCGATCCCTAGTTCGAAGGCTGGATACGTTTGTCTCGGTGCCAACTTGCAAGCGTGGCAAGATTCTCAAAAATGGAGGAAGCGCGATGCGCAAAAGTGCAATCGCATGCGGTTTGCTCGCAACTGTCTCGTTCTCGTCGCCCCTGTGGGCTAACGACGACGTGCTCAAGCTGTCGAGCGATCCGAATAACTGGGCTATCCAGTCCGGTGACTATGCTGGTACACGTTATACAAAACTGAACCAGATCACGGCCGCTAACGTCGGTTCGTTGAAAGTGGCCTGGACATTCTCGACCGGCGTTCTGCGCGGTCACGAAGGTTCGCCGCTCGTTATTGGCGATATGATGTATCTCCACTCGGCGTTCCCGAACAACGTCTACGCGCTCAACCTGGCTGACGAAAACAAGATCGTCTGGCAGTACAGCCCGAAGCAGGATCCATCTGTTATTCCTGTTATGTGCTGCGACACGGTAAACCGTGGCGTGCAGTACGCTGAAGGCAAGATCCTTCTTCATCAAGCCGACACCTCGCTCGTTGCTCTCGACGCGAAGACCGGCAAAGAACTCTGGAAGGTCGTAGACGGCGATCCTAAGAAGGGTGAAACGGGCACAGGCGCTCCGCTCATCATGAAGGACAAGGTTGTCATCGGCATTTCGGGCGCTGAATTCGGCGTTCGTTGCTACGTCACCGCTTACAATCTTGCCGACGGCAAGAAAGTATGGCGCGCATACTCGATGGGCCCGGATGAAGACATCCTGGTTGACGGCGAAAAGACCATGTCGCTCGGCAAGCCAGCCGGCAAGGACTCGTCCTTGAAGACCTGGAATGGCGATCAGTGGAAAATTGGTGGCGGCTCGACCTGGGGCTATATGGCCTTTGATCCTGCTCTGAACCTGTTCTACTACGGCACGGGCAACCCATCGACCTGGAACCCTGCACAGCGTGCAGGACCTGATGGCAAGCAGATCGACCAGAAGTGGTCGATGACCATGTTCGCTCGTAACGTCGACACTGGCGTTGCAGCCTGGGCTCACCAGATGACCCCGTTCGATGAATGGGATTATGACGGCATCAACGAGCCGATCCTCGCCGAACTCGACTTCGGTGGCACTAAGCGCGCTACGGCAACTCACTTTGACCGTAACGGCTTCGGCTACACCTGGGATCGTAAAACCGGTGAACTCCTGACCGCACAGAAGTATGACCCCAAGGTCAACTGGGCGACAGAAGTTGT
>JAYTQI010000009.1:0-5708 GCA_043746825.1 Hyphomicrobium sp.
GGGGAGAGGCGGATGAAAGCCATCATTCTGGCAGGCGGCAGCGGCACGCGCCTTTATCCCATGACGCTGACGGTCTCGAAGCAGATCCTGCCGGTCTACGACAAGCCGCTTATCTATTATCCGCTCTCAGTCCTGATGCTGGGGGGCGTGCGCGATATTCTCGTCATCTCGACGCCGCGCGACTTACCCGGATTTGCAGCGCTGCTGGGCGATGGGCGCCAGTGGGGCCTCAATCTCAGTTATGCCGAGCAGGCCCGGCCTGATGGACTGGCGCAGGCCTTCATCATAGGCGAACGCTTCATTGGCCGCGATCCCTGCGCGATGGTGCTGGGCGACAATATTTTCTTTGGCCATGGGCTCTCGGACATGGTCAGAGAAGCTTTCGAGCCGCGCAAGGGTGCGACAGTCTTCGCGCATCAAGTGTCCGACCCGGAACGCTATGGCGTTGTCGCCTTTGATGAGCGCGGACGCGCAAGCTCAATTGAAGAAAAGCCAGCTAAACCCAAATCCAATTGGGCAGTGATTGGGCTTTACGCTTACGATAACGACGTCGTACAAATCGCAAAGTCATTGCGGCCATCGAGCCGTGGCGAACTTGAGATCACGACTTTGAACGCGGCCTATCTGGCGCGTGGTGATCTGGCGGTGCGCAAGATGGGCCGGGGGTTTGCTTGGTTTGATACTGGCACGCCGGACAGCTTGCTGGAAGCTGCCAACTACGTTGCGACCATTGAGAAACGGCAGGGCTTGAAGGTGGCGAGCCCTGAAGAAATCGCGGTCCGGCAGGGCTTTATCACCGTCAGTGATCTTGAACGCCTGATTGGTGAGCGTTACGCGAAAAACGACTATGGGCGCTATCTCAAATCAGTTTTGGCCGAGTTCTAAGCGGTGGGGCTAAGCGTTTCGGCATAGCGAGGGCGCTGAATTGCGCCTAAAGTGCTATGCACATTGTATAGACGAACTTGGAGACGCATTGTGGCAGCGCCGGCCAACTTTCTGATCGTCGATGATCATCCGCTGTTTTTGGAAGCTTTGCAGCGCGCCATCAAAAGTGTTGTGCCCGAGGCCCAGACCGTCGAGGCGATGACCATTGAGGCCGCCAAAACCGAACTCCAGGGCCGCATCCGCTTCGACGTCGTGCTGCTTGATCTCTCGATGCCGGGCACGCGTGGGTTCGACGGGCTTTTGGAGTTGCGCGGGCTGTATCCTAAAATTCCCATCGTTGTCGTCTCGGCGCTGGAAGACCCGCGTATCGTCCAAGAAGTCATGAGCTACGGAGCGGCGGGGTTCATCGCCAAGTCGGTGGCGCGCGATGAACTGGCGGCGTCACTGAAAAATGTCATGGATGGTTCGGTAACGCTGCCCAAGGGCTATCGCCCTCCGCAGGCGGCAGCGCCCGGCCACCATAAAGTGGACCTCTCGCAGCGCTTGAAAATGCTGACGCCGAAGCAATTGAGCGTTTTGAAGATGTTGCGCCAAGGGCTTTTGAACAAGCAAATCGCACACGAACTGCAAATCGAAGAAACCACGGTCAAGGCCCACGTCTCGGAAATTCTGCGCAAGCTCAATGTTGCGTCTCGCACCCAAGCTGTGATCGAAGCCCAGAAGATCGACTTCGACAATCTCCTAGATCCGTCGGGAAGTACTGGCAGTTTGGGTTGACCAAACGGCTCATTACTTCGCTAGATGCTGCATCAGCGCCCGCAGTTCGGCCGGGCGGATTGGTTTGTGGAGCACTTCGCAACCGGCAGTCAGCGCAGCGTTGGTTGTGCCTTGGGTACGGTCGGCGGTGATCAGGACAGCAGGCAGGTTCTGCTTCAGACCGGAGCGGATCAGGTTGATCAATTCCAACCCCGACATGCCGTGGTCGAGGTGGTAATCGGCGAGTATGAGGGCGGGTTGAAAGCTGACATCGCCCATGATTTCGGCAATGTCGTCGATATCGCGGGCGAGGCGGACGTCGCAACCCCATCGCGTCAGCAGCGATTGCATCGCGTCCAAAACCGCCAGGTCGTTATCAATGACAATGATTGGCAGGCCGTGCAGGCCTTGCGCGGGCACATGCGAAATGTCTGGATTGACCCGCAATAACGGTGTCGCTGCACCGGCATAGGGAATAGAAATCGCAAACCGCGTGCCATGGCCGACGCGCGTGCACAGCGCAAGCGGATGTCCCAATGCTTCCGACATGCGTTTGACAATGGAGAGTCCAAGGCCAAAGCCGGTGCCGCCTGCGCGTTCAGATGCACTGCCGCGCTGGAATTCTTCAAAAACGCGCTCACGCTCGGCCATCGAGATGCCGGGCCCAGTATCCCAGACCTCGATCCTCACCAAAGCGCCGCGGCGCCGTGCGGCCATGAGTATTCCGCCCTTTGGCGTGTAGTTGGTGGCGTTGGCGAGCAGGTTTTGCAGGATGCGGCGTAGCATCAAGGGGTCGGAATTGACGGCATCTTTCGTTGGCCGCCATTTTAGCGCCAGGCCCTTGCGGCGCGCCACAGGCTCGATGTTGGCGGCGAGCTGCTCGAACAAATCGCCAAGGGCGACGGGTTGCAGGCTTGGCACAAACACACCAGCCTCCAGTTTTGAAATATCGAGAATGGAAGTGAGGAGGTCCTCAATCGTTGTCAGCGCGCGCGAGATATTGATCGCAAGCAGATGATTAGCCGGCGATTGCTGGGTATCGGACAATTCTGACAACGATAGCCGGGCTGCATGCAGCGGCTGCAACAGATCGTGGCCGACGGCCGTGAAGAAGCGCGTTTTCAGGCGATTGGCCTGTTCCGCGACATCGCGCGCGGCTTTCAGATCGACGTTGGCGCGCTCAAGATTTGACAGCGCACTTTTCAATTCGTCCGTCCTGGCGCGGACCTGATTTTCAAGGCCAATGGCGGTCTGGAACAGCGAAAATGCGTTGGCCTGCTGGTCCATGGAGCGCTCAACCCGCAACATCAAGGCGGCGTTAATTTTCGATAGTTTTTGTATGCGCCGGTCAAAGTCGGCGGCGTCATTCCGGCCAAGAGGGGGCAGAGGTTCTGACATGAGATTAGTGGCCTCCGCTGACTTTGCCGAAAGCGATGCCGGTCAGGGTCTGATTTAAGTGCATGGCGTTGTATTGCTCGCCGTAGGTGTGAAAGCCAACGACGCCATAGCGGCGGTAGATTTCATCAACGTGATGGCGGACCTGGCGGCTTTCGGCGTCGAGGCGGCGCAAAATACAATCAAAGCCGATGATAAGGTCGGTGCCGCCCAGCGACTGGTCAATGTGCTGCAAGGTGTCGAGCGTTGAGCTCACCATATCCTTGGGGCGTGCGACCGTGAAAACCAGGCCTTCATCGATAGCGCAGAAAAACGACAGGCTGCCGTCGGGGTTCATGTTGCGGATGGAGCGGCAATAGTAGTCGCCACCAACTTTGACGACGAGGGGGTGGGAGGCGAAGCTGAACGGCCCAAGTTCGTTTGGCAGCAAGCCGATAGCGGCGGCATATTCCCGCGCGGCGGGTTCAGCGTTGAGTTCATAGACAATGCGGGTTTCGGTATCAGCGGCGGTCACGACCAGCTTGACGGGCGTTGGCTCAAAATTTTGTGTCTTGAACACCCGGAAGGGGAAAGAGGATTCAATCACAAACAGCAGGGCCCCCCGGCGCATGATCTGGCCGCGGTGGAGCAAGACTGTTTGCCGGAAGGCCAGACCGTCGCCAGCCGAGCCGCCAATCAGCTCAATATTGTCGATAGCCCAGTGTACAGCGGCGATCAGTGCTTCTTCTTTGTTCGAGAGGCCGTCAATCAGCATTAAGGCAAAGACATGGTCTTTGTCGTTGCGGTTGTGGCCGCCGCTGATTTGGGTTCTGAGCCTGCGGGCAATAAGAGCTGCTTGTTCAACGCCCGGTGCTTCGATGTCGGGAATGATCTCACTGAGGACGCGGAAGCCTTTCTTAGGAAAGGCAATCAGGACGAGCCCGCCTTGCATCATCCCAAGCGGCCCGACTTCGCCAGCCGTTGAACAGCCCGAGACCGGGGTCTCGGGATAGGCCGCTTGCAGGGCCGCGACCAGCACTTCTGCGTCGTGCTCAATGGAGAAGAAAGCGATGATGTGCTGATAGGCCTCGCCGCCAAGTTCGAGCCTCGTGGCGGCGACGGCGTCAAGGGTCGAGGACAGCGGGCTGGCAGTCACCCGGATGCCGCATGCGGCACGTGTTGAAGACTGAGTTCCGGCCACGTGGCGCCTTTGGTCCTGCTGATCCTGTTGCAGTTATAGCAGGGAATTGCAGGCGGCGCAGGCAAGGCTGCCGTAGGCTTTAGATCAGGAAAAGCGGCTAACCCCACAACAACGGGTCATTGGGGGTCAGCGGCCTCATGAAGCGCACACCAGCGCGGCCCTGCTTGTACCAAACGATAGAACCCGTGAAGCGCCGCCCGGTGATCATTTCGATAACTGCGGTGCGGCCGGGCTCTATGACCGGCACCTGATTGAGGCCAAAGCCGCCGGCCGAGACGTCGCGGACGTAGGAGCGGAATTTGGCGCCATCAATGGTGACTATGGCGGCTTGTCCTACCATGCGGCGCGAGGTTTGGCGGCGCTGCGGGAGCGCTGGCAGATAGAGTTGGCCACGGGCATCCACGCAGGGGGATTCGCCTTGTGCCGCAGCCCCCAGTAAGCGCACGAGGACACCGGCGTTCAAGGCATAGAGTTCCGGCAAGCGCTGGTCGATCTCGGTATTAAGCTGCTTTATGGCCGATACGGCGCTTCGGCAGACGCCGCGCCAGGCGCCCGTCAGTGCGAACTGATGGAGAGCTGCGGCGCGATCAGGGCCGATGACGTTGGCATCTGTGAAATAGCGGCCGGTCTGGCGGCGGGCGGGCTCGAGGTCTGCGAAATAACTCGCCAGCGCCGAGAGCGTTGCGATGCCGATGCCCGCTTCCGATGCCCATCGCCGGAAGGCAACCACGACCGTTGGGTCTTGCGGCATGTAGGGGCCAAGTTCGGCTTCCGTGCGCCCCGCAGGCAGGCTTTTGAGGGTATTGGCGACACTGGTCATGGCGGCAGTCAGCAGGGCTGCGGTATGGGTTTCGCAAACCAGGGACTCAAACACCGACGCCGATTGATCGGGGTCAGGCTGATACACGTGGTGGGGTGCCGGATGAATGGTCTGGTGGGCCAACATGATGGGGGTACTCGGTTACTGCAACTGCAACCATAAGTAGCACATAACATGCTAAAGCCCTGTAAGCTTTGCCGTGAAAGCCGTCGTAAAAGTCGTCTCAAATCGCATCATTCATAAGATATAATGGCGAAACCGGTAGGTCTTAACGGGCTTCAACCAGTCCTGAATCCATCAACCTGCGGTGGAATCCAAGTATCTCGTTTTTGTTCGCACAGGTGTAGTATCGCCCGTCGCATAGGGCCAGCAGGCGAAGGCGCTCTTTGTAGGCATCCGACATTGGCACCCGGGCCGCGTCGAGCAGGACCGCGCCGATGTAGGGGACTTCAAGCACGTCAACGGTGGGCATGGGAGGCGGCGTGTAGTTGATGCCATCGATTGCATAGTAGGTGACGAAGCCGGGCGAGTCAGGGGGCATTTTTACGTCTTCGGCCGTGAGCTTCTGATCATAGCCAAGCAGGGTGCGCGTTGCCACCGGCTGGTGATCGCCGTATTGCACGATCAGGAAGTGCTCCTTGGGAAAACGGCGGGCAAGCTCAGCGCGGAATT
>JAYTQI010000010.1:0-2600 GCA_043746825.1 Hyphomicrobium sp.
CAGGCGGCGACGCGCTGCCAAGGCTTGTCAAAAGGCATGCGCCAGAAAGTTGCGCTGGCGGGCGCGCTGATCCACGATCCAGACCTCATCATTCTCGACGAGCCTTTGACGGGACTAGACGCAGGTTCGGCACGGCAAGTCCGCGCTGTGTTGAACGCGCGCGTGGCCAGTGGAGCCACCGTTATCATGACCACGCATATTCTGGATGTTGCTGAGCGTATGGCCGAGCGCATCGGCGTCATCGCCAACGGCCGCTTGATCGCGGAAGGCACGCTCGACGAATTGCGCGCCAAAACCGGCCAGGCTGGCGAAACGCTGGAAGAAGTTTTTCTCACTCTCGTCGCTGCTGACAATGCTCTCGCCGAGACCGCTGCCGCATGAACGCCAACCAAACATTGCTCTGGTTTGCCGGTCACGAGATGCGCCTCGCCTGGCGCGATTGGGCAGCCTTGATGGCTGGCGGCCGGACCGCGCGTGAGAAAGCAGTGACGCTGATCGTATTGCTTTTTGCGTTGGGGCTGCATGGCCTCGCCTACGCCATTCTTGAGCCGGTATTTAAAAACGGCGTGGCCGCTAACATGCCGACGCTTGTGGTGTTGAGCGCGGTGCTGCTGACGACGTTCTCGATGATGTTGTCGCAATCAATTGAGCACGTCACGCGGGCCTTCTATGCGCGCGCTGATCTCGATCTTATTCTATCCTCGCCCGCTCCCGCGCGTCATCTGTTTGCTGTGCGCATTCTCTCAATTTGTGTGACCGGCGCGCTCATGACAGCGCTGGTGGTCTCGCCTTTTGTCAATGTCGCAGCGGCGCTTGATGGCGCACAGTGGCTGTCCGCTTATGCGGTCATTTTCGCGATGAGCGCGCTCTCAACGGGCTTCGCCCTCGCGCTGGCCATGATCTTGTTCCGCACACTCGGCCCAAAGCGGACGCGCACCATTGCGCAGGTCGTGGCGGCGATTGTCGGCGCGGCGCTGCTGATTTTCATTCAAGCCGTGGCTGTGCTAACCTACGGCAATCTTTCGCGCATGGCGGTTTTAACCTCGCCCGAGCTATTGGCCGCGTTGCCAGGTTCTGAGAGCCTTGCGTGGGTTCCAGCTAAAGCGATCCTTGGCGATCTGCGCTCTGGCCTCGCTCTCCTGACAGTTTCCCTGGCTATTCTCACCCTCGCGATTGCGTATTTTTCGGAGGCCTTTGCGGGCCAAGTGATCGCAGCCGCCGGACTCTCCGAGGGCACAAATGAAAATGCGGCGCGGCGGCGGCCGTATCGCGCCATGACCACGGTGCAAGCCTTGCGCACTAAAGAATGGGCGTTGCTGGCGCGTGATCCCTGGCTCCTCTCGCAAACTTTGATGCAGGTGCTTTATCTCATTCCGCCAGCACTGTTGTTGTGGCGTGACATGGGAACGGACGCGGATGTTCAGGTGATCCTGGCACCGGTTCTTGTCATGGCCTTTGGCCAGCTGGCAGGTGGCCTTTCTTGGCTCGCCATCTCTGGCGAGGATGCTCCTGATCTGGTCGCGACCGCGCCGGTGAACATGAAGATGATCACGCGCGCGAAAATCGAGGCTGTGCTTGCGGTCGTCGCTGTTGGCTGCAGCCCGTTTTTGATTGCGCTTGCATTTGCATCAACGCGTGGTGCTCTCGCAGCGGCAACGGGCATCGCAGCCGCGAGCGCGGCGGCTATCGTTATTCAGTTATGGTTTCGGGCGACCGCAAAGCGCAGTCAGTTCCGCCGCCGTCAGATGGCTTCAAAGGCCGCGACATTCTCAGAAGCTTTTTCGTCGCTGTTCTGGGCCGGCGCTGCGGGATTTGCAGCGGCTGGCAGCTGGGCAGCCGTGATCTTTGTTGTGCTGGCGCTGATTGTACTCCCCATTACGTGGTCGATCAGGCCGCGGGCATAAACCGTCAACCCGTGCTAAGGCTTTTGGTCGCGGATGTTGGCTGACGTACATCGATCAGCTTGTTCATTTTAAGCACGGCTTGCTGTCCGTCACTGGCGGTTGCGTCCGCGCCAACAGCCGACACAAGGCCTGGGTGTTGAACAAACGCATGCCCGCCAACAAAGACAGCAATACCCTTGTTCAGCGACACCTTTCGGATAAGGGCAATATCGGCCGCCAGTTTGGCGGGCTCTTTGACGACGCTGGCGGATAATCCCACCATATCGAACCACTGGCCCTTCACGAGATCCAGCATGTCGCCGGTAGATTTGGAGTGACCACACCACACCCGCCAACCTTCCCGAAGGAAGTGCTCGCGTAGCAATGAGATGCCGAATGTGTGTTGGTCTCCCGGCAGTGGCATGAGAAGTGCCCGCCTGTTGGATACCGGATGGCGGCCTTCATCGCAGAATTCAACGCTATAGGTGCGAATGATTTCTTGTAAGTGACCGACGCCCCGCGTGACGTCCATGAAGTCGTTGATGTCCTCGTCCCAAAGCTCGCCAAGACGCGCGGCTGTCGGCGCTATTAGATCTTGAAACAGTGCTTCAAGCGACACCCCTTGATCTCGGAGGTTCTCGAAATAAGCGATCGAGTCCTTGGCGTCGCGATTGACGACGAGTTCAGAGAATTCGCCGATGCGCTCTGCGAGCTTTG
>JAYTQI010000011.1:0-2590 GCA_043746825.1 Hyphomicrobium sp.
CTCATGTTGGATGACATCAAGCCCGAAAAGTTCCATGAACCAGCCAGTTCGCCAAGCGGCGCCCCGGAAAAGCGCGTTGGCCACTTCCGGCAAATTCTGTTGTGGCCAGTGCACTTGCTTTCGGGCGCCTCGGGTCGTGGCACGCAAAATCACGCGGCGGTGCTGGGCGGGCTAGGTGAAGGTAATCCCTGGCGCGAAGTTGCTGATGAATTCACTGGTGATCCTGCGAGTTTTCAAGAGCGCCATTACAATGAGTTCGTGACATTCCTACCCCCCGTGCAGCGCTTTCTCTACGGCAATGGCCGGGGACGGGTCTCTGGCGCGGCCTGTGGAGAAAGCCCGATCACGGTGATGAGGCGATCGGACATTACGGGGTTGCGGGTGACGCTGATGCCCGGTGCAGCAGCCATCGAGCTCAACGTGGCGCACATCGATCTGTATTTCTTCTTCGATATCGATATTGCGATTTTAGCCCTTGAGGTTTTTGCCGATGATGTCCGGTTGGCAACGGCACAAGATGCGATGTTCCGCTTGGGACGGGCATATCCGGCATTTTGGGAACCAGGCGGAGCTGCAGGTCACTGTCCGGTCAAGGTTGAGTTGATTTCAGCAAATGGCTCGGCGGTTGCGGCATCTGACTATCAGGACCGCGAGGCGTTTCTGGCGCATGTGGGGGAGAAACGGGCGGCCAGGATCGCAGCACATTGGGAATACCTGCTGCGCCCAATGGTGCCACATGACTCTAATCTGCCAGGGCGCTTGCGCTACAAGCAGCTTGAGTATTACCGGATGCCGCAAATGGCATTGTTGGCGGTCACCGGCGATACAGAACTTACTCGCGCGGACTATGTCCGGCTGGCATTTGCCTCAGGTCCCGGCGATTGCAATCAATTGCCGTTTGCGGACCGCCATCTTGCGGATTTTGAGCAGAAGTACTGTTATGACCGGTATTTCGGCCAACATAGCGAAGTCGAATGGCCGGAAAGCCGCTATATGTCTTGCGGTCACGCGCTTGTCGTCACGGGCAGTGCGAGCAACGCGTCCTTCACAGATCTCAATCACGGCTGCTTGAACAGTTTCCGGCATGAACATTTTTTGGTTTTTCTAATTTCCCATTTCCATAAGGCCGCGCTGCTGATGTTTTCCGACCGGCTAACGGAAGCGATGAGCCGGCTCGATTCCAACGATAAGCAGGCTGTGGAGTCGTTCCGTGCACAGTCGCGCCTGGCACTCGAGACATTTTTGCGGTTTACACACCGCTATTGGTTTCACGAGGTCAGTAATCAGACGCAGGCTCATGACCTTTTTGAACTCTGCCGCAGCCATCTTCATGTCGACCGCCTGTATGACGATGTCCGTCAGGAAATTCAGAGTATGAGTGAATTTCTGGAAAACGAAGCTCTGAGACGGCAGAGTGAATCGATGACCCGTTTGACCGTCGTGACCACGCTTGGCTTGATTGGGACGACGGTGACGGGATTCCTCGGCATGAATATTCTTGCCTGGGCGGATCAGCCGGTGGCGTGGCGCGTTATGGCATTCTTGGCCGTACTGGCGCCGACGATCATCTTGACGCTTTTGTCCATAGCCTCGTCCAGGCGTTTGGCGGGACTTATGGAATGGCTGTCGGGAGAAACGTCGAATAGTCCCTCAGACAAAAACTAGCGGCGCTCCTGGCACATAAATGGCTGTGGCCACGATGGCGCGATGCTCAGGGTGGCGGATTTCAGCGCGCGCGAGACGGCTAACATCCGAAAAATATTTGAGAAAAACGGATTTTTCTCTTGGTGAACGGCAGCTAAACCGCTCGTTCAGACCGGGTTCAATGCCAGCCCTTTAAAACGCGGCAATCGAATTTCACTTGAAACCAAGACCGGGTTTACCGGGTCGATACCAAACAGAGGCTCGTCATGAAGACCACCGTATTGATCGCAACCGCCCTTCTCGCTGCCACCAGTGCTCAAGCTTTGGCCTACACGCCGCGTCACGCTGAGATTGAAGCCCGCTTGCAGCGCCAGCTTACTGAGATTGAGCGCGGCCGCGACAACGGCACGATCACTTGGACCGAAGGTATCAAGCTGCGCGCTGAGCAGCGCCGCATTGCCGCCTACGAAGCGTCGCTTGAAGCTGACGGCAAGTTGTCGGTTTCGGATCGCCGCGAGTTAACGGCCCTGCAGAACAGCGCGCACCAGGACATCGAGGCGAAAAAGAACAACGGCTGGTCGCGCCTTTGGTGGCTGCCGCGTTTCGGACGCTAATGTTTTCACCCCTTCCTCTCACGCACACCCCCCCGTGCGTGACTACGCACAGACTTCCTCCCTAGACTCTGTGCGCGACTTAAGAGCTGCCTCCGGGCAGCTCTTTTTTTGTCTAAATTCCAACTCGGGCAAAAGATGGGCGGGATGCTGACGGTTTGATAACAACTACTTTCAGAGACCATTCAGCCTCGATTGCGCAATCTCCAGCACATCAGTTTTTCGCTGATGCCGGTCAAATGAAATTGAATGCATTGAACCCTTGGAGATTGTCATGAAGACGAACGTGATTGCTGCTGGTTTGCTCGCGACACTTGGAACTTTGGTGCTGGCTT
>JAYTQI010000012.1:0-5662 GCA_043746825.1 Hyphomicrobium sp.
ACCCTCCCCAACCAGTAGACAGCTTTTGACTCGCCCGCTCCTTACCTCATTGGTTCTGGAAAACCTCGACCATGTTGGCAGGTGGACAGACGAGAGGAATTGCATATGAGGCCAATGCCCCCCCCATGCAAGATTTTTTTTGCCCTCAGCCGAAAATTATTTTGGATTGGATTTACCGCACTTTAATACTGCGTTCAGGTGGCCGTGTCTGAGCCCGTATGGCGAGATCTTGGCGCGGACAAAAAGAAGTGCCGCTCACGCTTCGCTGTGCAGCGTTTGAGCACGCAAAAAGTCCGCAATTATTGCGGTTTCAGGAATTTGTTGAGCAGATCTTTCGCCTTCGCGGCGTTGCCTGTCGATCCTGTCGCACCCGCTGATCCATCTGCTGGCTTCTTGCCGAGAAGTTCGTTGACGATCTGGCCAGCGTTCTTGCCTTTGAACTGCTTGCCGATCTCTTTGGCGGCTTCCAGCGCCTTGTTGGGGTCATTGAGGATGCCTTTGACGTCCGGCTCATAGCTCAACTTGTCCCACGGGCCGCTGATTCGCACCGGAATCTCGATGCCTGAGAGATTTGCAGCACCCTGCTGACCCTCCAAGCTGGCGACGATTTTGGGCCTCACGGTGTAGTCAACCGTGCGTCCAGGCATTTGTACTGCGCCAGCGCCGGTGACGCGCAACAGCGGGCTCGTTAAACGCAAGTCCTGATTTTGCGCGACGCCATTGCTGATCTGAAAGCTGGCGGCCAGCTCGCTAAAGTCAGTTTTCTCAGCTGGCGCCTTCTTGAGGCCAGAGAACTTACCCTGGCTGATGCCCCGGATGGCACCCGGCAGGTTGAAACCGACAATGGCGCCATTGGCGAAGGCGAAGTCAGCCTTGCCGTTCAAGGTCTCGACCAATTGAAGTTGGCTGCCACCTTGGGCCGCGAGTTGCAGGCCGAGCTTGGTTGAACCCGCAAGCCAGTCCATATCTGCGGCGTCTTTAAGGAACGGCAGCGCAGAGATGCCATCAAGCGCAAAGTTGGCACCGATGTTGGCGGCTTTGCCGGTGCCATCAACCGTCATGAAGCCCTTGCCATGCCCCTCATAGAGCTGGATGTCCTCGAACGTGGTCTTCATGACCTTATTCTTGAGCGCGACAGTCAAGGCTGACTGGCCAACCTTGATGTCTTGGAAGATCAGTTTGCCAACCTGCAGTTTGGCCTCAGCGTCCGCGACACCGAGAAGCGCCAGATTAATCGGCTCGCTCGACCAGCCGTTGCGCTGGGTGAATCCATGCACCTTGGGGCCGGGCTTATTCTCTAACAGCTGCTCGATGGCGTCGCCGCCAACTTTGGGTACGGCTCCAGCTGGAGCGGGCTTTACAGCTGTAGGCTCTGGAGCTGGTGCCGCTGCATCTTCAGATTTAGCAGCCGCGGCAGCCGCCGTGCCAGTCATGTATTTGTTGAGTTCAAGCTCCGAGAGTTTAAGGTTAGCCTGGATGAACGGGCGCGCGCCGCCTGTTGTGACGCTGGCCGAGCCGGTCGCCGTCGCGCCATCGAGGCCAATGTTGGCGCCCGTCAGGCTCGTGGTATTTCCAGACGACTTGAGTTCACCCGCGACCGAAAAAGGTCCGAAACCTGAGACCTGCGGTAAGGAGGTGCCAAGCCATTTGGCAAGGCCTTTCACAGATTGTGATTTGGCGGTGATCTGACCGTCGAGATCAGCGCCATCTTTTAACAGGAACGAGCCATCGTAACTGGCGTCAAGGTGCTTTGACTTGGCATTGAACGCCAGTTTGGCTGGTTTCTCCTCCAGCATGGTCTTGGCGTTGGTCAGCTTGCCGTCAAAGATGATCTTCTCGCCCTGCCAAGCCAGATCACCATTGGCGGTTAGCGGGCTGGTCAGCGACTTCAGTGAGAGTTTGACGTTAAGCGCGTCAATCTCCTGCGATTTACCGGTGCGCTCGTCGGTATAGCGCAGTGTGCCATCCTCGAGATGGACGTCCTCAAGCTGCAAATCTTTGACCCGTGAGAGTTTAGAGGGCGCAGTGGGTTCGCCCTCGCCGGGCGCTGTGGCCGGTTCTATCGCGTCGCTTGCTGTCCCAGCCGGTGCCTCGTTTTGCGCGTAACGTACGGGCGTTGTAATTGACGCAAAGTTCCAGCTCTTCTGGCCGTCTTTGCCAACGCGCAACTCAACGACGGGCTTCTTGAGAATGAGCTGCTTGACGCCAACCTCGCCCTTGAGCAGCGGCATGGCCTTCACGGCAACATCAAGGGACGCCATCGTGATCAGCGGCTTGCCGCCCATGCCAGGGGGCGCCGATAGCGAGACGTCTTTCATCGAAACGCTGAGCGACGGGTAGAAGCTGAAACTCGTTGGCCCGGAGATCACGAGATCGCGCCCGGTCTTGGCTTTGACCTGTTCGGCGAGTGTCTTGCGAATGAGATCGCTTGGCGGGTTAAGCACAAGATAGGCCGCGCCACCGCCAGCAACCAACAGCGGCAACATCGTCAAATAGAAAAGACCACGGACGATGCCGAATCCACGCTCCGGTTTTGGCGGACGTCCACCTCCACCAGGAGGCCCAGCGGGCGGCGTTGGGCCCTTGCGGGCTGGCTGGCCTGCACGCTCGTTGATCGGGCGGTAGTTGGATAGCGATGGCGTTGCGGGTGGTCGTTGCGGTGCCATAGTGAAGCCTCGAAGGGGCGCGGCAACGGGGGGAGTGCCGCGAATCCAAATCACTCTATTGCCAAAGATTATGTCACTTCGGAGCCACCCGAAGCCAGCGCAACGACTAGGCTTTTCCACCACAGAGGCGCCAAGAGTTTCTCTGAATGTGGCGAGATTGTTGTTCAGTGCCCGTTAAAAGCGAAATCTGGGCCCGGTGTAAGTTATCTTAACGAAAGGTTTGCTCCTCACGGGCCATAACTTCAGGACCGGTCTGCCGTACCGAGCGGCGGATCAGAGACGTTGCACAGCGAGCCCCAAAAAGCCATGTTCGAGCGAAATCCCGTCGATAACAAAGCCGAGACCAAGATCGCGGTCGAAATCTCGCTAGCGGACGGCTCGATGGTCGCGGGCCGGACGGTCCTCGGACCTGGCAAGGGCGTGCACAAATTGCTCGATGGACAAGATGGCTTTCTTTATGTCGATGGCTTCGACGGCGAGGGCGCCTTCATTCCGAAGTCCGATATCAAGGGCTTGAAAGTTATCTCCCCCGGCAAGCCCAACGCCATGCACTTAAGCGTTCCTGACGCCCGCAATTTCGAACCTTACCGTGTGCTCGGATTGGAGAAGAACGCATCGTTTGATGAGATCAAGGACGCTTATCACCGGCTGACAAAAATATATCACCCGGACCGCTTCGCGAGCATTGAATTGCCCCACGAAGTCAAAACCTACATCGATGCGATGGCCAAGAACGTCAACGCCGCGTTTCGCGCCCTGAAACACGCTGGCCAAAAAGCTGAACCCATCTACACGCGCTCAGCGAGCTAAACTCTATTCGCTGGCTGCGTCCCTGGTTTGCTGTAAAGTGCGGACGATTCTCGCATGGCTATCTTCGAGCTGTTTGGCATCGAGCCTTTGATCGGCATCGGCCTGTAACAATGCATTCAAAATGCCGTCGAGATGTTTCTCGTTGAATGACACGAGAATGAGATCGGCACCTGCTTTCAGAGATTTGACGGCTGCGGGTCCGATGCCATCCTTGCCATTGGTGATCGCGCCCATGCTGAAGTCATCGGTGATCAGCAGGCCGTCGTATTGCCATTGGCCGCGAATGAGCGTGCCGATAATGGTGCTGGAAAACGACGCAGGCGTATCATTGTCGAGCACGCCGACGCGGACATGGCCCAGCATTGTCGCCACGTTCGGCCGCAGCATCAGGCGGCGGAATGGCACCCAATCGTTGAGCTCAAGTTGCCCCTCCGTAGCGGAGACTTCGCCGCTGACCACATGCGTGTCATGCTTGACGCGGCCAAGGCCTGGGAAGTGCTTCAAGGTGCACATCAGGCCATTTTTCAGAAATACCGCGCAATACCAGTCGGCAACTTTGGCAACGAGATAAGGGTCGGCGGCAATGGCGCGGTATCTCAGTTTGGTCGCACCATCATCGCCGTTGCTGGCGTTGAGATTGAGATCGACAACGGGTGCGAAGTTGAGCGTGACGCCAATCCGCTTGAGGTCTTGGGCCTGCAAACTGGCGTAGTCTTCGACAACTTTTTGCCGCGTTGCGTCGTCCTTGGCGCCTCGCAAAACCTGAGCCAGGCTTGGCTGGTACTTCAGTGGCGGGGATAACCGCGAGACCTGCCCGCCCTCCTGATCGGCGGCGATGATGAGGGGCGGCAAGCCTTGAGATTTGCGGATGTCTTGCAGATTGCCGATCCGTTCTTTGACGGCGCTCAGCGACAACCCTCTGACATTGTGTGCGGTGATGAAGACGCCTGCAATCGCCTGTTTCTCAACGAGCGTCTCCAAAGCGTCATAGCTCTCGAAGCCAACGATAAGGTGCTGGCCGATACGGGCGAGGCGCGCGCTGTCGGAGTCTAAAATTGCGCTGTGAGACAGGAATTCCGTTGGTGCGGCAACCGCGACACGGACGTCTGTCACTTGAGCAGCGGCGCGCGCGTCAGCCAGCTTGCCCGCAAACGATGCCCCGGGCACACGCGCAATGTGGACAGCGTGATGATGCGCGTGGTGCGCGAGAAACTTCGATTTGGATTTAGCAAGGACAGCTGGTGACAGACCAATAATTGCCGCTGCCACGAGGCAACACACCTTGCGGAAGACGGCCACGCTGTCAGGTGTCCTCTCTACGAAGCCCGGTTCTGGTCGCAATCGGTTCACGGTACCGTCTCTATACTGAATCCTGGCTAAAAAGGACACTGGCAAAAGCCGATCTCAGTAAATACGCACCGGAAAATACCGCTGAACCAGCTCTTCAAACCGCCCCGAAGCCCGGACGCGCTTCAAAGCATCGTTAATCAGGGATTTGATCTCGGGGTCATTTTTGGGAACGGCGATCGCTAGGCCGTCACCAAAATATTTGGGCTCCAGAAACGGCCCGCCGCGCATTTCGCAGCACTGCCGGGATAGCGTGCCGTTCAACCAGAACGCCAAGGAGATTCCATCGTCAAATACGTAATCGACTTTGCCAGAAGCGAGTGCCTCTCGTGCCAGATCGGCATTCTCAAACAGGGAGAGCTGACTGTCGCGGAAGAAGGTCTTGAGATAAGCCTCATGCGCCGTGCCCTTGGCAACCGCGATGCGCTTGCCATCCAGGCCAGCCGGCGAGATGTCAGCTTCCGGCGCTTCCTTGCGGCCAGCGAAGCGCCCAGGCGTGTGAAAATAGCGATCCGTGAAGGCGACGTCGTTGATTGCTTTGGCTGTCACCTTGTGAGCCGCGATGACGGCATCGGCCTCGCCAGACTTGAGGCCGAGGAACAGCTCTTCCCACGGCCTCGCCTTGATGTCGCACGAGGTATTGAGTTCCAGGCAAATAGCGCGCGCTAAGTCGATGTTGAAACCGACCAGAATGCCGTCCTCGTCATAGAAGTTGAACGGTGGAAAATCGCTATCGGTCAAGAACCGCACGATGACGCGTTTCGGGGGCTGAGCATTGGCGTCCGCTGGTGCGGTGCGTGAAGGCACCCGGACTTCTGGGACCGGAGCTTCAGCTGCCG
>JAYTQI010000013.1:0-5658 GCA_043746825.1 Hyphomicrobium sp.
GCAGATGCTTCATCCGAAAAGAAGACCGGCGGCATCACCGTGGTCCGCAAGCAAGACAAACGGATCCATGATGTTTTCCAGGCTGATCCGCAGTATATAGACAACTACAATTCCGAAGAGCAGGCCGACATCTATGGCGCGAAGCGTGCGGTCGAGCCGCCGCGTCCGCTGCTCGAGCTAGGCCGCGAGCAATACACCTCAGGCCTATACGACGTGAGCGGCACCCTCCTCGGTGAATTGAATCCGCTGCTCCCAGGCCTCGCCATCTACGGCGACTGGCGGACGGCGGTCGCGTATAACAAGAACAACGGCAAGGATATCGCCCAGATAGCGACCCGGCTGAACCTCGACGTCGACTTCAAGTTCACAGCCACCGAGCGACTGCACGCTTTCTTTACACCGTTTCAGGATAACAATAAATTCACCCGCTTCGAGTTCGGTGGCGGCAACGGCGATCAAAAGTTCAACGGCGAGTTTGACCTCGATCCGCAGACGCTTTTTTTCGAGGGTGACTTTGGCTCCCTCTATTCCGGTTTCTCAGGTCAAGAAGCCCACTTCGACCTGCCCTTCACCGTCGGTCTCTTCCCGCTGTTCCTGCAGAATGGGATCTGGGCGAACGACGCCATCCTCGGCGGCGCGGTGACGTTGCCCGCGCGGAACTCGGCGGCGCTTGGCCTTTCCAACTATGACATCACCTTCTTCGCCGCATTCGACAATGTCGATAACGCGAGCGTCATCGGCGCGAACGGCAAGGTCGACAAGCACAGCGCCAATCTCTATGGGGTCACGACCTTCATCGACGCCTTCGACGGCTACATCGAGGCGGGCTATGGCCTGGTGCAGGGTGCCGATAAGCAGGACGGCCTTCTGGAACACTACCTGACCGCCGCTTATACCAGGCGCTATGCCAACACATTGTCGAACTCGACCCGCGTGTTCGCGAACTTTGGCGACGATAAGGGCCGGAACGGCGACGGCTATGCCTTCATTTCGGAGAACAGCCTGATCTCGGGCTTGCCGAGCACGCTGCTCCCCTATGCCAACTTTTTCATAGGCTTCGGCAACCCCAAGCCGCTCGTCGATGGCAATAACGCGGGACTCTTGAAAAACGTCGGTATCAACTTCGAGACCGACGCACTGACCGGCTACCCGAAACTCGACGACACCGGCTCCAATGCCTGGGGTGGCGCGATTGGCTTGCAGTATCTCTTTAATCTGGATCAGCAGCTCGTCTTCGAATTGGCAATGGTGCAGCCCTTTGAGAATGACGGCATCGGTGCTAAGGACGCGCAATACGGCATCGCAGTTCGATATCAGATCCCGATTGACCGGGCCTGGCTGTTCCGCGCCGATGCGACCTATCAAATCCTCGAGGGTACTGAGGACAACTTTGGCATCCGCACCGAAGTACGCAGGAAGTTCTAACGAAGTGCTGATCGTGGTTTCGGCTTGAGACGCTGGCTGGCTAGCAACGGGTGAGAAGCATTAGTTAGTTCGCCAGCAACCGCGTAACGCGCGCCACTCTGGACCACACAACCGTCATTGCGTCTTCGACAGCACTACGGAGCGGTGGTGACGGGTGCAATTCTCCCCTTGGGGAGAGGCCGGCTCGGGATGGAAACACATCTTACCTGGGCCTGACGATCGCATCGATCTCAATATCGATGTTGTCATCGACCATCGACTGATAGTCCGTCATATTGAACGCGCTGCGCTGAATGCGCGTCGTGGCTATAAATTCGCGCGCGCCAGCGTCATGCTTGAGCGCCGGGTCGTCATGCGGCTTGATGCTGACTTTGAGTGTCACGGGCTTGGTAATACCGTTGACAGTTATCTCGCCCGAAACGTCTGCCACAGTAGCCGAGCGCGGCTGGACGGCGAGGCTCTTGAAGACGATGACGGGCGAGACCGCGACGTTAAAAAACGCCGCGCCTTTGAGTTCGTTATCGACGAGTGATCCACCGGTCGTGAGGCTGCCTGCTGCGATAGACGCGCTGATCTTGCTTTTTTCGGGGGCGGCTTCATCGTAGTCGAGCGTGCCGCTGACTTTGGTGAAGCGGCCGCGCTGTGTCGAATAGGCCATCTTGTAGGCGAAGCGGACCTCGGTGCGGCGCTGGTCGAATTCGAAGCGGCCGGCGTGCGCGGGCGGCGCGGTGGCGGCGATCAGTCCTGCGGCGAGCAGAACGGCGAGGGCCGTTCGCAAAGAGGCCTGCGCTATGTTGTTGGGGGCCGTGTGGTGCATGCGTCTGAAATGAACCTGAGACCACCCTTCATCGCTGCATGCTTTCGCGCTTAAATTGCTGCGGCGTGGGAAAGCTTGTCCAAGCTTTACATTATCCTCAACGTTATGCGGCCGGGTCAGAGCCTCCACCACGTCTGAAATCTCATCTGTCTCAGCCAACGCCTTGATGGCGACGACCCAAGCGGCGGCTGAAAAAACGAGCGGCCACAAGAGCACAACAATCAGATCGAGAAGCGGTGCCGCCATTATACTGCCCCCAATTCCGAATGCTTCAAAAGCGAGGTCTCCCCGGCTGCACAACGCGCTGATAGAATGGCAAAAATTGGTTCGAGAAATACTCACTCACTTGTAATCACGACGGCAATAGACAGTGATTGCCGAATTGCAAATACCTAATTTATTGGGCATGCGAAGTGGCTGCGCGCCGCGCGACAGGCGGAACACCCAACGGTTCACATTTCATGTCATCATTTCCGCAATCGCCGTCCAGCCGGCGGCCCGCGCGATAGCGCGAGCATTATGGCGGCGCTTGATGCGCAATCCCGCGACCCGCAAAGTCCATGACCGTGCCATCGCTAAGAACGGCGCGCGGGTAAACTCGCTTCTCGCCCTCGCCAATATTTACCTCTCAAGACGGCAACTGGCGGCGGTGTGAGGCCGGCAGGCGGCAAGCGCATCGTATGCCCTGAAATAAACGGCGCGAATTCGCAGTAAGCTGTGCCGCAGCCGAAAATCGGTGCAACTGGTCAGAGGTTCCCGTTGTTGCCGAGCCGCCTTCCCAAACGCACTCCAGCCTGCTAATTTAGCTTGCAGTTTGGATACTAAATTTCATGGATCGCAATAGCACCGTCCTGATTGTAGCGAGCAGCGACACCCCATGGGGCGAACTCGCTGAACTCTTGTCGGAGCGCCACGGCTACCGGGTCTTGCGGGCCAGCTCCGCGAGTGAGGCGACGTCCATCGTACGGACGGTCCACGTCGATTTGGCGCTTGCCGAAGATGACGGCCAGGAGATCAACGGTTGCGCGTTTCTCTCTGGACTCAGGATCTCGCACCCGGACGTTATGCGCGTTCTTGTGCTCAAAAAGATCTCCGACAAGGTGACCAAGGCCGTCACCGAAGCTGCCGTCTATCAATTCCTGCGCAAGCCGCTTGACATCGAACAAGCCTCGCTCGTTGTCAAACGCGGCCTCGAGACGCGCGAACTCGCCCGCCGCCACAGGCTGATTTCCCGCGAGTTCAAGATGAACGATGAGGGCGCAATATTTGACGCTGGCCACGATCTGCAATTCCGGCCGCAAAGCCAGCGCTTTGAAAAACTGGTCTATGTCAGTGAGCGCATGGCGGCATTATGCGAACTCGCGCGCTCGGGCGCCAAGACAGATCTGCCGGTCCTCATTCAAGGCGAAACAGGAACGGGCAAAGAACTGTTGGCCCGCGCCATTCATTACAATTCCAAACGCCAGGGCAGCCCTCTGCTGGTGCAAAACTGCGGCGGCATGCCGGATGAATTGCTGCAATCAGAGCTGTTCGGTCACAAGCGCGGCGCGTTCACCGGCGCGGTCACTGATAGGCTTGGGCTCTTCCGTGCCGGAGATGGCGGCACGGTGTTTCTCGATGAGATTTCGGACGTGTCAAAGTCGTTCCAAGTTAGCCTGCTGCGCTTTCTGCAAGAGGGTGAAGTCAAGCCTCTTGGCGCCGATAAGATCACACACGCCAACGTCCGGATTATTGCAGCCTCGAACCGGCCGCTCGCAGCGCTGGTGGCAAAAGGCGAGTTCCGCCGCGATCTCTATTACCGGCTCAAGGGCTTCGAATTCGAGGTGCCGCCGCTGCGCGAGCGCCCAGAGGATATCGCCGCGCTCGCTGAGTTCTTCGCCGCCAAGCATAGCGAGGCCAATGGCCGGAAGATCCTCGGTCTTTCAGCGAGTGTCATCGAGAAGCTCAGTCATTACGCCTTTCCAGGCAACGTCCGCGAACTTGAAAATGAGATCCACCGCATGGTCGTGCTGACCCACGACGGCGAGTACGTCACGACCCGGCATATGTCGCCAGCGATCCTCGCAGTGCCGGAACGGCGTGTGTCGGGCCGCGGCGGCTTCACACCGGTTGGAGAAACGCTCAAAGATCAAGTCGAGAGCCTTGAGCGGCATCTGGTGCAAGATACGCTGGTGCGTCACCGCTGGAACCAAAGCAGGGCGGCGGAGGAACTCGGGTTGTCGCGAGTTGGACTTGCCAATAAGATCCGCCGCTATGGGCTCGATCAGCAGGCGGCATCATGACTGAGGACGACAGTAAAGGTGACGCAATAGCCGCCAGCCACGTCGTGCGCTTTCCGCAATCGCGCGTCAGCCCGCCGAGCGCCAATCAACCGGTGCGTGATTTGGGCTACGGTGCAATGTCGGAATTGATCGGCATCCCGCGCGAACAAACCACGGGTCATTGGTGCAGCCGCTGCCATGGCATCTGGTATGGGTATCTGCTCGAAGTCGCGTGCCCGCAGTGCGGGAATAGGCATGGGTGAGGATGCGCCGCGAGACTGCCAGGATCCTATGATAAGCGTTGAGTGGCACCTGTTATGACTACTGCCGTGAGCGATGCCGGCGGCCGGGCTCATGAGCGGCTCTAGGAGACAGTACGGTGGGTGAGACGCAATCAGGATTGCGAATACGTGCGTCCGTGCTGGGAGCCGTGCTCACGATGATTTGGCTTTCCATGCCTGTGCGCGCTGAGGTGAATTTTAAGCGCATTCCGACTCAATTCATCGCGGCTTTGGGTGATCCAAGTGCAACGTCCGGGACTGATGCCCAAAAGTGGGGGGTGTGGCGGCTGGATCCCGGTCCACGAGGGGTACCGCTTGACGAGTACGCAAAATTGACGGCTGCGCGCAATGTCGCCCCGGCAAAGTGGACGTTTGACACAGCAGACTGGTGGCTGGAGGAACACGGCTTGATCATGGAGAAGCCAGATTTTCCTCTTCCTCCAGGGAAATACATGGTGACAGGTGACCGTGAGGTGACGTCAGTTTTGACGGTCTATCCCATAGACAATGATGGTACTCAGCGTTGGGAGTTAAGCGATGGCGCGAAGCTTTACGATGTGACGCACCTGCCGTGCCGCTCCGCGCGCTACGCACCGGCAACACCTGAGAGTTCGTGTTCACCGGCCAAAGCCCAAAACTCGTCTTTTCCCGTCACTCCTGGGGCACCTATGCCGTCAGTCGAAGGTTGCAACAAGCAAGATTACGCCGTTGTGTTTGTGATCGGTGTGGTGGCGGAAAAATGATTGCTGAAAGCCGAATATAGAGGTGCTTACGATATGGCGTTTTTCTAGCGTTAGCATCATCGCGTGCGGCCACAAATCTGCAAACCCTCTTTGCCTCAGCCAACATACTTTGCAGGTATTTCACGTCAGAT
>JAYTQI010000014.1:0-5645 GCA_043746825.1 Hyphomicrobium sp.
TTGGGATCAATGAGCTGATAGACGCGCGATTGCAATTTCGCAAAACCGGGGATAGTGCCGGTTTCGGGATGGGCTTCCTGCCACTTCATCCAGGCGTCCCAGGTGTCGCCGGGATGCGCAGCCGTTAGCGCCTCGAGCGCGCGCAATATCGGCGCTTGGTTGTAGAACGAAAACCGCAGCGCCATGATTAAGATCGGCGCGGCATCCGTGCGCTTTGAGTCTATGATCGCGTTCAGCGCGGCGCGCTGCTGTTCCGGCGCACCGTCGAACAGCGCATAGGCGTGCTCAGAGATTGCAACGGCATCGGTCTCGGCCCGCACGGGCTGCGACGCAGCAAAGACGATAAGGCTTAAAGCACATAGCCAACGCATGAGATCTCCGCCGCTTCTGGTCCATTCAAAAGCATACGGTTGCCAAGACCTAACCGTTACGAAGTCCGCGCCTTTACTCCGCCTTGCGCCTCGTCATAAACGCTAAGCGCTCGAGCAAATGCGCGTCCTGCTCGTTCTTGATGAGCGCACCCGCCAAGGGCGGGATGAGCTTTCTCGGGTCATTTTCGCGCAGCATGGCGGGATCAATGTCCTCATTCAAAAGCAATTTTAACCAGTCCAGCAATTCCGAGGTCGAGGGCTTTTTCTTGAGGCCCGGCACCTCGCGCAGATCATAAAACACCCGCAGCGCTTCGTTCACCAGGCGGCCCTTGAGCCCCGGAAAATGCACCTCAACTATTTTGCGCATGGTTTCAGTATCGGGAAATTTTATGAAGTGGAAAAAGCAGCGCCGCAGAAATGCGTCCGGCAATTCTTTTTCGTTGTTTGAGGTGATCATGACGATGGGGCGCGATACGGCTTTGATCGTCTCACCGGTCTCGTAGACGAAGAACTCCATGCGATCAAGTTCTTGCAGCAAGTCGTTGGGAAACTCGATGTCAGCTTTGTCAATTTCATCAATCAGCAAAACAGCGCGTTGCCCAAGCGTAAAGGCGTCCCACAACTTGCCGCGCCTGATATAATTGGCGATGTCCTTGACGCGGGCGTCGCCGAGCTGGCCATCGCGCAGGCGCGAGACCGCGTCGTATTCATAGAGGCCTTGTTGGGCTTTAGTGGTCGATTTGATGTGCCATTCGATCAGCGGCACCTTGAGCGACCTGGCGACCTCGGCCGCCAGCACGGATTTGCCAGTGCCCGGCTCGCCCTTGATCAGCAGTGGCCTCTGCAAAGTGATCGCCGCGTTGACCGCTATTTTTAGATCATCGGTCGCGACGTAGGTTTTTGTGCCTTCAAACTGCATGTGATCTTTGCGCCCGCCTAGTTGCCGCGAATTTGCAGCACCCTAAGTTTGCGATCCTCCAACGGCAAGCGCGCCCTCGCCACACGCAAAAAAGCGCCGCTCCTGGGTGGGACAGGAGCGGCGCCGGCGGCTTTTGCGGAAGCGCGCCTTATGGAGCGCGTTGGCGTGGGCGGCCGTTTGCGCGCTAGGGACCGGTGGGAGCCGAGGGACCTAGGGGAGAGGCGGAAACGGGGTGAGGAGGCGCTTCGTCCAACAGGCGCTCCAGTTGGGGACCGGAAAATGCTTCCTTTCTTGGTGAGAAGCTTCAAAGTGTCAGGCCAAGCCGGCAGTGCGAGCAACACCGCGGCCTAGCCATCTTCTGGATGCAACATTCACCTGAAGACAACTTTAGATTGTACTATTAAGGTGAAGATCCTGTTAAAGGCCTGGAACAATCTTTGGCACGGGCGGAAACCGGCCAAGCCGTTAATTTACTGACACAAAAACGGTATCTGACTGACGCGAAGCCGGGCACAGTGGGGAACGGTCCTTGACAGTAACCCGCGCCAGCCTAAATACGGGTCGGCTCGAGCCAGGGGTTCGAGTCGCACCTGCCCAACTTAAGGGCTGGGCACGGCTCACTGAAGCCGCACTCCAAGCCTCATGGGAGGCGCGTGATGAGCAAAAAATCCGGGTCGAAGGCTGCAAAGGCCAAACCCACTAGCGCTAAGCCAGCACTCAACAAGAAGAGTGCGCCAGTTGCTGCGCGGGCGGTCGCCACGCCCAAGAAACTAGCGGCCAAGCCCGCAATCCCCAGCGTTAAATCCAGCGCCAGCAAAGCTAGCGCAAAAAAACCTCAGGCGGCGTCCAAAGCTCCTTCCGTGACGTTTAAAGCTGCAACTGCCGCCACGGTAAAAGCCGTGCCGCCCGCCCGCTCGTTGGCGACGGCCAAGCCGATGGATTCCAAGAAGACCGAGGGGGGAACCAAGAAGATGGCGGCTCGCGCCAAAATTTCCGAAGTCGTGCTCCCGCCCGGCTATCAACCGGCTGAGACCGAGCCGTTCATGAACGAAAAGCACCGGGCGTATTTTCGCAAACGCCTGATTGAGTGGAAGGAGGACATCCTGCGGCAGACGCGCGAGACCCTCGCGATTTTGCACGAGGATTCAACCCAGCACGCCGACCTCGCCGACCGCGCCACGTCCGAGACCGACCGGGCGACGGAACTGCGCACCCGCGACCGCCTCAGAAAGCTCATCTCTAAGATCGACGCCGCCCTGTCGCGCATCGAAGATGGCACCTACGGCTTTTGCGAAGATACCGGTGAGCCGATTGGCTTGAGGCGCCTTGACGCCCGGCCCATCGCCACCTTGTCGGTGGAAGCGCAAGAGCGCCACGAACGCCGCGAGAAGGTCTATCGCGAGGAATAACGCCTGGATCGGCTCCGCCCTCGCGCCTTTCAAAGCAGCTTCCAAATTCCGCTCCAGAACGAGCCACGTCTTCACAGATTGTTAACGCCTTACAGGCCAAGATTCGGACAAAGCTCTCTCATCACTTTTGAGAGCGTGAGCCCTAGTCGAGGAAGTGCCCCGTGTCCCGTTCCCTGTCGTGTTTTGGATTTGCCCTGTGTCTCGCTGGCGCTTTTGGCGTCACGCACAAACCGCTGGCTGGCGCAAATACCGCCGCCATTGAATTGCCTGGACACGACGGCGCGGCCTATCCCGCCGCCCCCGCAAAATCCAAATCATCTTACCCCACCCGCACGCTTGATCTCCACAGCCTCGCGCTCTCCGATTTTGGGGATGAGGAGAAGTAAAGAACCGTAGCAACTATTAAGCGGCTTGGTGGTTTTCGGCCCAGGGTGTGTCGCGCTCGGCTTTGAGCTTCTGGACTTCGCGCTTCAGGCGCTCGATCTCGGCCTGCTCTTGCTTCATGTTGCCGTGCCCTGGAAACGCTTGCCCCGGATCGGCGTCAAAATCCTTACACCACTTGCGAATGACTTTCTCATGCAAGTCCAGATCACGAGCGTCCTGGGCGATCAATACGCCTCAGTCCCGCACCAGCCGAACCGCTTCAACCTTGAACTCTACGCTAAACGTCCTGCGTCCCATAACGCTCCTCCAGCTTCACTATCCACCTTAACCTGGTGTTCGTGAAACCGGCAGCAGCTCAGTGCAAGTAGCCCTAGGTGTAGAGGCCTTTATTGTGGCCGCCGTCAAAGCGCGGCGACAACAGGACTAGGTGCAATGTTACTTCTTATTGATGACTTTGCCACCTTTTGCAGCGGCGCCTGCGCCTGAACTTGCCCTCGTTCCGGCGTTCGAGCTCTTTGTGCTAGCGCGGCATGCTCTCCCTGCCGACTGACACAGGCTGCCCTCGCAGTCATTTTGTTTATTGATGCAGCAGAGCGTCGGTGTATTGCTACCTTTGCATTGCGCCGCCCAACCTTTGCCAATCTGATCTGCGATTGGCATTGCATAACCCGGTCCCGAACTCAAACCTGAGCACGCAGCAAAAATCGCGCAGACAATCATTGGTTTCCACGTTCTCATATTGCTCTCCAGAATTTTTGAAATTAGCTGCGAATAGTGGTGTGGGGATTTGTAATGGGACAATTTAAGTTTGTCCTGAACAATATTGGCTGAAGGTGAAAATCGCCAAATGCTGATGTTCACCAATCCCATGCCCCTACTCTCTCGCCAACCCTCACTCCGCAATCACTCGATCATATTCCGCGTGCGTGCCGATCCAGAACGACTGGAAACGGTCGTCGCCCCTGACTGCGAGCGCGCGATAGCTGCGCCCGACCCGCACCGACCAGATGTCGCCGCGCAAGCGTTTGAAATGCAATGACGGATGTTTGGGGTCAAGTTTGAGCAGTGCGAAGTTCTTATCCGCTAAACTTTTGACTTTTACTGGAAGTGCATCGAAAAGCGGCTGGAACGCTGGGTCCTTGATGTGCCGCATTGCCTGTCCGTGTCAGAGGTCTTCGCCGAGGTCAGCCTTCATGTTGGCGCGCGCCGCAGCGGCTAACTTGTCCAGCTTTCCCGACCCGGCATCGCGTGCGATTTTTTCATCGAACAGGCGCGCGTCATGCTCGGCTAGCCACTCGCGCAACTTGGCGACATCGCCGGGGGCCAGCTTTTCAATCGCGGCTTCGATTTGTTCGAGTTTGGTCATGAGGAAATCATAGCAAATATTTGCGAAGGAAACTAGGCCGCCCCTTACTTTCCGCCAGCATGTTTGCCGCCCCTCACGCCCGCCCTCTCCCCATTGAGTGCAGGAATGGGGAGAGGGAGAAACCCCTACTCCCTGCTCAACCCCTTCTTCGCCAGCTCTTCGAGATAGCCGCCCCAGCGCGCGTCTTTCTCGCGGCCGAGCAAGTGTAAGTAGCCCCAGGTGAAGAGGCCGGTGTTGTGGCCGTCATCAAAACCGATGCGGGTGGCGTAATTGCCGATGGGTTTGAGATCGACGATCTTGACGTTTTTCTTGCGCGGCACGGTCACGCGCTGATCGGCGGAATGACCCTGAACTTCGGCGGACGGGCTCATGACCCGCAACATTTCGGCTGAGAGGTCGAAGGTGCGGCCATCCGGGAACGCGCATTTCAGATTGCGGCCGCTGTCGGTGATGTCGATGACGGGCGGGGGAGTGAGGGTGCCCTTGGCGCGTTCGACCTCGGCCCAGACTTTGGCGGCGATTTCGCGGAAAGTTTGGGCGTGCTGGCTGTCCGGCATGGTCGCGGTGACAGGTTTGCCAGTGTCTGACTTGGCGCGGATGTCCATGTGCAAGGGTACTTCGCCCAAGAACGGCACGCCGAGTTTGAGCGCTTCATCGCGAGCGCCACCGTGGCCAAAGATATCAGAGCGGGTGCCGCATGATGGGCACAGATAGTAGCTCATGTTCTCGATGATGCCGAGGATCGGAACTTCTACGCGCTTGAACATGCCGATGCCTTTGCGGGCATCGATCAACGCTAAGTCCTGCGGCGTCGAAACGATGACCGCACCAGACAGCGGCACGTTTTGCGAGATGGTCAATTGAATGTCGCCGGTGCCGGGCGGCATATCGACGACGAGCACGTCGAGATCACCTGTCGTGCCCGCCCAATCGGTTTCGCGCAGCATTTGGCCCAGCGCCGAGACCACCATCGGCCCGCGCCACACTACAGGGGTACCTTCATCAACGAGAAATCCCATCGACATGACTTTGAGTCCGTAGCCTTCGAGCGGTTTGATGACCTTGCCGTGCGCAACCTGCGGCTGGCCGGAAAGGCCGAGCAAGCGCGGTTGCGACGGACCGTAGATGTCGGCGTCAACGATGCCGACTTTCAAGCCAATCGCTTGCAAGCCGAGCGCGAGGTTGACGGCGACGGT
>JAYTQI010000015.1:0-2582 GCA_043746825.1 Hyphomicrobium sp.
TCCGTCGGCCGCCTCAAAGGCTTCCGCTTCACCCTTGATCCTTCGGCAGATGGCCTTGAGGGCAAAGCTATGCGGGCTGCAGCCACGCACGTTCTCTCACGAGAGCTCGGCATGCGGGCCCGGCGCGTGTCGGCAGCTGGCAGCGATGCCTTCAAGCTCACCCGCAATGGCCATATCCTGTGGCGCGACGATGAGATCGGCAAGCTCGAAGCCGCAGATGATCCACTGGCACCAACGGTCACCTTGCTGGCCGACGAGCACCTCAGTGAATCTGATCGCGAGAAAGTGCTCGGCCGTTTACAGACTTGGTCAAAGGACGTTATTGCCGACAAATTAAAGCCGCTCGTAGAAATGTCGAACGCGACGGACCTGCAAGGCCTGGCGCGCGGCGTTGCGTTTCGATTAAAGGAAAACTTCGGCGTCTTGAAGCGCGATACGGTGGCGGAAGAAATCAGCGCCTTAGATCAAACAGCGCGGGCCGATCTGCGTAAGCACGGCTTAAGATTTGGCGCCTTCAATATTTACTTTCCAACGCAGTTGAAGCCAGCGCCCGCAGAATTAACAGCGACGCTTTGGACCTTGAAGCATGGCGCTGCCAATGGTCTGGATTTGGAGGATTTGCCACCGCCACCACGCCCTGGTTTGACGTCGGTCGGTGCCGATGCAGCTGTTCCGGAATCGCTGTATCGCGCCAATGGTTTCCACTTGTGCGGGCCACGCGCTGTCCGTCTCGACATTCTTGAGCGCCTTGCGGATCTCATTCGGCCGCTGCTGGCGTGGCGCACGAAACCAGATTCGCTGGACCAGCCGCCTAAAGGCGCGACCGGCGATGGCGGCTTTCGCGTAACTGAAGAAATGATGTCGATTCTCGGCTCGTCAGCCGACGAGCTGAGTCATGTCTTGAAGGCCCTTGGATTCAGGCTGGACCGGCGGCCGGTTGCGGCAGTGACCGTTGTAGCCAAGCCAGCAGTTGACGCAGGAACAGCCGTTGTCCCGGCTGATGGCACTGCGGAGGCGGCTCATGAGGCAACAGCGGAAGCAACTGCCGTACCTATAGCGGCTGAACCAGCTGCTGTAGTGGCCGACGCGCCTGCTGCCGTTGAAGTAGCGGTAGCGCCGCCCGCAGATGAAGTCAAATACGAGGATATCTGGCGTCCGCGCCGCCATCAACGCAGCGACACTCAAAAGCCCGATCATCGCCGGGGCGCAGATCGAAACGGCCGCAAGCGTCAAGATAGCGCCGATACGATTGCAGGGGCTCCAGCTGTCGTGCCCGCTGTGGCGGCTGACGGCGCAACACCGGCCGCTGTTGACGCGCCGCCCCGCGATAACAAAGACCGGCGTCCGGATCGCGCGCGTCATAACCGCGACAACCGCAGCGGAGACAGGCCACAGCGCAGCAATGGACCCAGCGACGGCGTCAAACAGGTTTCTCCGCCTGAGCGTTCGGGGGATCGGCAAAACCGCGGTGACCGCGACCGGCCGCGTGGCGGACCGGGTAGTCAGGGACGCGACAAGGGCCGTCGCGACGAGCCTCGCCGCCAGCCAGACGTGATTACAGCAGCACCTCCAAAACGTGCGGGTCTCGATCCGGACTCTCCGTTTGCCAAACTGGCGGCGCTCAAAGCCGCCATGGACAAGCGGGGTCAGGAGCCGGGTTCGCAATGACGGCTGAGGATGGCGAGGCCGGCCAAAGGCTTGATCAATGGCTGTGGTTTGCCCGCTTTGTGAAATCGCGCACTCTTGGGCAAGCCCTGATAGAACGCGGCAAGGTCCGGGTTAACGCCATCAAAGTCGATAAGGTCAGCCACTGGCTGAAAGCCGGCGACGCCATCACGCTATCGCTCGGCCCGGCCGTCCGGATTGTCAAAGTTTTGGGTTTCGGTAAGCGGCGTGGCCCCGCCCCTGAAGCCGCAGGCCTGTTTCAGGAATTGACACCTCGCGCGGATAAGACCACATCAGAGCGCACTGCAGGTTGCTACGAGGCCTCAAATTCGGGTCATCCGCTTCCGCAAGCCGCTTTTCATCAGCCCATCTCGGGCCGTCCGAACAAGCGTGAGCGGCGGGTGATTGTCCGGGTTAAAGGCCGCGAACGATAGCTTCGGGATGGTTCCTCGGGCAGACTTGCAATCAGTTGCGCGCATGCGCGTATAAGACAGGCCTGCACAACTTTTGGGCCCCTAAAGAGTGAAATGGCCGGACGCAAGCATGACCTACATTGTCAATGAAAACTGCATCAAGTGCAAATACACCGATTGCGTGGAAGTTTGCCCTGTCGATTGCTTCTATGAAGGCGACAACATGCTCGTCATTCATCCGGACGAGTGTATCGACTGCGGCGTGTGCGAGCCAGAGTGCCCGGTTGATGCCATCAAGCCCGATACCGACAACGGCGCGGACAAGTGGTTGGAACTCAACCGGAAATACGCTGAGACTTGGCCAAACATCACGGCTAAGAAGGCGGCTCCAGCCGACGCTGACGTTCATAAAGACGAAACAAATAAGTTTGAAAAATATTTCTCTGCGGAACCTGGAATTGGCGATTAGATAGAATACCAATCTGATTTTTAGCGCAAATATAG
>JAYTQI010000016.1:0-5642 GCA_043746825.1 Hyphomicrobium sp.
CCGAACTCACTTTCCACGGCATCACCACCTCCCGCCAAAAGACGGAAAGTGTTACCCATGTGTCCGGTACGGTGAGTTACCTATGTCTCAGGTCGGTCATGAGGCATTTTCTACAATTTGACTTGGCGCGCCGCTGCGGTTTCAACAATCGCCGGGCTTGCCGTCGAAGCTGATTGGCAGCATATGGTGCCTGCACCGCACCTTGAAACAATCCTGCATCGCGTAAGAGAAAAAAGGGCGAACCGTTGCTGGCTCACCCCTTCATTTTTTGTAATTGCCGTCAAATGGCGCTTAGTTGGCGGCCATCTTCTTTGGCATCTTGAACGTCCAGACCATGCCGCCCTGGTTCAGGTTGGCAACGGTCTTTGCGACCTCGCCACCCCAAAGCGGAACAGCGCCACCCCAACCGGACATGACTGCGATGAACTGCTCGCCGTCTTGGTCCCAGGTGATTGGCGGCGCGACGATGCCCGAACCAGTATTGAAGCTGAACAGCTCTTTACCGGTTGTAGCGTCGAGGCCCTTTAAGTCGCCTTCAGGCGTACCGAAGAATACCAAACCGCCTGCAGTCGCCAGAACGCCACCCCAGAGCGGGGTTTTGGTCTTGTACAACCAAGCAATCTTACCGGTCATTGGATCGATGGCTTTCAACGAGCCGATGTGATCGTCAAACGTCGGCTTGATGGTGAAGCCAGCGCCGAGGTAGGCAGCGCCCTTCTTGTAGGCAACAGGCTCGTTCCAAAGATCCATGCCCCAGTCGTTCGAGGGGACATAGAACATGCCGGTCTGCTGGCTGTAGGCCATCGGCATCTGGTTTTTGCCGCCGAGGAAGCTTGGCACGGCGAATACAGCCGAACCCTTCTTGCCATCAGCGCCCTTCTTGGGATCGCCTGCGCGGATTGCCGGATCATAGACGGGACGTCCGTCTTTGCCGATCTCTTTGGCCCAGTTGATCTTGTCGACGAACGGCCATGCGCCCTGGAAGGCGCCGGTAGCGCGGTCTAGGGTGTAGAAGAAGCCGTTACGGTCAGCAGTGGCGGCGAGCTTTTTACCGTCTTTGTCGAACGACACAACTTCGTTGACGCCGTCGTAGTCCCAACCGTCGTTCGGTGTGGTCTGATAGCCCCACTTGATTTCGCCGCTTTCAACGTCGAGGGCAATGCGTGCGCACGACCACTTGTTGTCGCCTGGACGCATGTGGCTGTTCCACGGCGCCGGGTTGCCAGTGCCGAAGAAGGCGAGACCTGTATCGGGGTCATAGGTACCGCCGAGCCAAGGTGTTGCGCCGCCAGTTTTCCAAAGGTCGCCTGGCCAGCTTTCGTTCTTCTTGCCGGTCATGGTCGAGGGCTTGCCGTTCAAGGTGCCGACATGGCCTTCGACGGTCGGACGCGACCAAACGAGTTCGCCGGTGTCAGCCTTGCGCGCGTCGATGCGGCCAACGATGCCAAACTCACCGCCCGAAACGCCATTCAAGAGCAGGGGGCCGTGGGTCTTCGACGGCACGATCAATGGTGCTGCCGAATACGAGAAGCCAGCTTTGAAGTCGTCGATTTCCTTAGTCCAGGCAACCTTGCCGGTCTTCTGGTCAAGGGATACGAGCTTGGCGTCGAGCGTGCCGAAGATCACCTTGTCTCCGTAGAGCGCTGCGCCGCGATTGATAACGTCGCAGCATGGCAGGATGCCTTCTGGTAAGCGATGGTCATACTGCCAGATCTCGCGGCCAGTCTTGATGTCGATGGCCCACACGCGGCTGTAGGAGCCGGTGATGTACATTACGCCGTCTTTGACGAGCGGCTGGGATTCCTGGCCGCGCATCTTTTCGCCGCCGAGCGACATGGCCCAAGCTGGTACCATGCTGCCGACGTTATCTTTGTTGATGAGTGTTAGCGGACTGTAGCGCTGGCCCTGAGTGCCAAGGCCGTTCGTCACAACGTCGTTCGTCGTCGTTGCGTCATTCGAGATGTCTTGGATCGTGACATCAGCAAACGCGGATGTGCACACGACCGAAAGCGCAACAGCGCTCGCGGTGGCGTAACACTTCAAGGCTTTCATGGGTGTCTCCTCGTTTTTTTCGCGGCTGCTTCCGGTTTTCAGAAAAGCGTTTGGATGTCGCTTGGGAAGTCTCACCGGGCGCGAAACTATCGCAGTGGCTATCGGCCTCTTATTGCCAAATAGTACAGAGGAACTAAGTGGTCTATGAGGCCGTTATGCTACTAATTGATAATAGGCATTATCGTAATTTCTGTCCGACGGCGGGCAATCTTTGGGCTTCGAGTTTGGGATAAAGATGCATGACTGTGCGTCCAAATTCGTAACGCGCGAGTGCGATTTTTTCGAGGCTAACCGGCAATGGTTCTTGCATGGCCTCGTTGGCATCCAGCCCTTTCTCAAAACTCGCGATGATGATTTCCTCGATCGCGTTGAGCCAATCGCGAGTTTGCAAAACGCCGCGTTTGCTGCTTTCAGTTGGGCCGTGTCCTGGAACAAGCTGCGAAAAATTCATTTGCTCGATTTGGCTTAAAGTCTGCCGCCAAACCGTGATATCAGCGTGAGGTGTCGTTGGCGCACGATCCAGGAAGACGAGATCGCCGCTAATCAGTAAGCCAGTTGTTTCATCGAAAATCGCGAGGTCAGACGAGGTGTGGCCAGCCAGCTCTAGAACCTGCAAACGGCGGCCGCCGAAGTCTTGCGTGCCTGTCTTGGCAACGGTTTGCGGAAGCACGAGTTCGGTGCCGCGCATCCAATCGCGGGCGATGTAATACATGGCATCCGAGAAGCTATTGCCCATCTGCGTGAGGCCTTCGATGACGCCGGCTGGGGCCGCAATTCTGGCGGCATCAAAACCCTGATTGCCAAAAACGTGATCGGGATGGAAATGTGTGAGGTAGACGCGGGCCACATCTTTGCCGGTTAAATCTTGCGCGAGTTTTGCGAGTTCCTCGCCATAGCGGCGCGAGGGGCCGGTATCGATGATGATGGCCCCAGATTTGGAATCGAGAATGGTGATGTTGGCAATCGCGCCGCCATTCTCAAGCGTGATGACCTCGGGCCGCCCTGCAATCATCCAGGCGCCGTCAGTCAGCTTTGTTGGCTTCAAATTGTAGGTTAGCGGCACCGCCTCAGCGACAAACATCGGCAGAAATGGCTGCGCGGCTGCTGAAACCGATGCCGCCATCAGCTCTCTGCGAGTCAAACGGGGAGCTTGCATCAGTGGTCTTTCTCAGCGCGTCCCAAGTGAGCTTTGGTTCCACGGCAATGGCACCACAGAACGGTAAATCGTGCCGTTGTTATCGCGCCCATCAACTGAGACGCTGGCGTCCGTTGCCTTGGGGCGCAGCACCATCGTGACGATGGGATCTTCGGAGACCGGCTCGAACATCTCGAGAGTTGCCAGTGGTTCGCCATTACCACTCTTCATCTCGAATTTTTCGATGTAGAAGGCGGGCGTGCCGTTCTTGGCGAGGCCCGTGTCCATCGGGTGGCGCACGCGCAGCCGCAACCGCGCCGCGCCATCGGCTTCGCGCCAGATGCGCCCTTGCGCATTGCCGAGGGTGTCGGTCCAATCGGCATCACCGCGCGCCATCGCCGGAGACGAGCACCCGCCGCCCGACGCTTCCAAAAAAACACCGCCGACATGCCAAACGCCATCGTGCGTCAAGGCGGCGGCGCGGACCGGCGTTGCCTGCTCGACCTTCATGCGGAACGACACGTAAGGCGCGGCTTTGCTTTGGTTGGGCGAGAACGTGAGGACGTGCTGAATGGGGTTGAGATCCGCGTAAACGATGAGCTTCTCGACGTTGGCCAGCGCACGGGCATCTGCCGTCACCGGCACTTGCGCCTGGTTTTCGACGACCTTCGGCACCAGCACGATGACGCGGTCGTCGTAGACAAAAGGGGCGCCTGTAAAGAGTTTCTTGGCGGCATCTTTCCAAACCGGCGAATTGAGCGGGTCCACCTGCTCATCGGCGTGCGTAACGGGGGAATAAGCAAAACAGCAAAGGGCGGCGGCGAGGATCGTTTTCTTCATCACGGCGCGTCTCCCTTGAAGGTAACAAGCTTTATCTTATCAGTTTTCTAGCGGGGCAATGTAGGTCACGCCATATTTGGCAAAGATTTCCGTCATGGCGCCGGACTTCGAGAGCTTCTTGCAGGCTTCGCCAATGGCATACCCGAGATCGCGGCTTTTTTGGTCAACGGCCGTGCCGATTACCCAATCCTTGCGGTAGATACCGGGCATTTCTGGCTGAATAAACGTAGCTTTGACGCCAGCATCAAACAGCGTGCCCTCGGTTTCTGAGCGGACCCCAAGTACAGCTGCGGTCTCACCGTCCATGAACTCTTTCGCGCCCTGCGGTCCTCTGACAAAGTGGGCTATGTTATTGACCAGCGTGCCGTCTTCAAACGTCATCAGAAAGTAATCGGACACGGTTGCAAGTTTGACGCCGATCTTTTCTTTTTTGAAGATCTGAAAGTCGCTATTGGCTGGAATGCGCTTGGGATCGATAGCCAGCGCCACAGTTTCTAGAAAATACGGATTGCCAATCACAGCCTGCGGATTCTTCTCGGCCAGCTCTTTGTCGGTCGGAACGTGCAGCATGACGTCGCCAACGCCGCCGCCTGTCAGCGGGCCTCTCCAGACGTTGCCGCGCAAATCATCACCGACGTCTTCGCCTTGGATGCGCAGCACAATCTCTGGCTCAACGCCAATTTCCTTAGCTAAGGCTCGGCCCAGATCAACATCAATGCCCTTAACAGTGCCGCTATCATCGGTCCATGAGAATGGCTTGTTGTCCTCGTAGGCAATCACCTTCAGCGACTTGGTTTCCATAACCTGATCGAGGGGGCGAGCGTAAAGGCACGACGGCGCGAAGGCTGCAACCGCAACTGCGGCGGTGACGCTCGCTAAGATACCAGAGCGGATTTTCATGATCGTCAATTCGCCTCGTGAAGCGATTCAATGTAGGTGCGGATGGCCCACATGGCCTCTTGTTTAAACACACCTTCGAATGCCGGCATCATCGTTACACCGTCTGGCTTCTTGGCACCGTGACGGATGCGCTGGATGAACCATTCGTCACCCACCTTGCCGATTTCAAGGTAGCGCAAATCCGGGGCAATGCCGCCCGAGATAACCTGCAGGCCGTGGCAGCGGGCGCAGTTCTGATTGTAGCCAGAGGAACCGATTTCCAATGCTGCCGCTTTCGCAGCATCAACGCCACGATAGGGGTTCTCGGTCAGCCAATCGCCGTCCTTGAGAGGCGGCAGACCTGTGATGTTGATGGGCTGGGGCGTCACATCGCCATGCGCTGAAAGCTGCGAGCTAGCGCCCACAACAAATCCAGCCAGCGCCAGCGCGGCCAGAGCAACCCTCCGAATATTCATGTATTTCAGATCCTAATTGCGTTTCCATGGGAATTTCTATGGACGACCGCTAAGTTCACTCTAATTTGCGCGCAGCCCCCTCTGAATTGGCAAATAGTGTAACAGAGCGGGCTGATCCATACGCGGAGTTGTAACATTGCACCTGAGTATAAGTATGCTCCGTCACCAGCTTCACTTTCCAGCTTAACCTGGTGTCCACGAGACCGGGGGCAGCTCAGGTTTTGAAATACCTGGTCACTGGTCAGCGGGTTTGGCATATG
>JAYTQI010000017.1:0-5641 GCA_043746825.1 Hyphomicrobium sp.
ATGTTAGGCCGCGATGGAATGTTTGACCCCCGTGGATCAGCTGCAACGCGCCTGGCTCCAGGAGCACCAGCTCAAATCGTAAAAAACGGCCCACCGTCATTAGGGCTTTCAACGCCGGATCAAAGACAGCCGCCGCCGCAATCCTCGCCGTCCTCTACGTCGATATTGGGTCCGGATATTACAATCATAGGCCAGCAACTGATCTTAAAGACAAAAGGGTCATTGTTGATACAGGGCCAAATTCAGGGAGATGTGCACGGCGCGACCGTGACGGTGGACGACGGCGCAAACGTCACCGGCGTTATTGTCGCCTCGACCATTGCCGTGCAAGGCGGCGTTAAAGGCGCATTGAAAGGTTCCTCAGTGATATTGCATGCCAATTCCCATGTGGAGGCTGATATCGTGCATCAAACCCTTGCAATTGCCGAGGGAGCGCAATTTGAGGGTAGCGTGCGCCGTGCCCGTGATATCAGCGAGGTCACGCCGGACCTTAGTTAATCAGTGGCTATAGCTTTGAGCAAAAAATAACGGCGATGCTGGGGAGAGACACCGCCGCTTCGAAGTTTCAGTTTGAAAGTCTGCCCGGCCCGCACCTGAGCGTAGCTGAAGGCGCAAAGCTGCACACGCCGCTCTAATTGCTGGCTGGCGGCTCTGCTGCCTTGCCGAGCCCGATCACGCCGCCCAAAGATTGCAACATCTGCTTACCGATATCGGATATCCCAGGCGCCGCAGCAGGACTGGCCAGAACTGGCTTAGTCTTCGCCACGGGCGCTGGCGCGGGCTTCTCCACGCTCGCCTCGGCAATGGTGGGCTCGCTGGCTGCCTTGGGGCGCAGCGGCGTCCGCTCAATAACCACGCGGCGGCGCCTTGACTTACCAGTTACTTTTTTTCGCGGTGCGGGCTCGGACGAGACTGTGACCTTCGATTTTGTTCGCTTTGATACTTTAGGCGTATCATCGCTTTTACTCGGTTTTTTGGCAGTCTTGGCGTCCTCGTCGTCTTTTTCGTCTAGGATTTCGGCTTCTGGAAGAATTTTTAGATGCACCGCACCAGCACTGGATCCATCTTCCCGGATCGCTTCAATGTCGGCTTCCATCGGCTCATTCAAATTGCTGGGTATCGTGACATCAAGATTTTGCAGATCGGCAATGTTTAAGAGCCAGTCACTTGCCGAAATGCGTTTACCGGACGACAGGGAGATGGATTTCGGCAGGCCGGTCACAAGAAGCTTTATTGCTGGCGGGCCTGCAGACCCCACGACAGAGGGCGCGACGGCCGCCCGGACTTCGCTCGGGGCTTTGATCAAGACTGGTTCTGCGGCCAGATGGGCGGCGATTTTATCGCCGACGTGGGCGACGAAGTAGTCTGTCGTGGCATCGCTGTGCGCGGCAGCCAGTGAGAAAACTGCAGGCGCAAAGTGAAAGCGCTGCAACAGCTCATTCGCTTCAGCGTCCAATTTGGCAAGCATAAACGGTGTATCTAGGTTGGTTGTTATCCCCCCGAGCCGGTCTGATTTGCTGCACGATGGTTTTTCACAGCGGCCCGCAAGCCCTGCGTCTGCCTGGCTTTCCGGCTGCGCGAAACGCTGGGCGATGACGTCCGCCTGAAAGTTGCGCGGTTCGCCTCGAGCGACCATGCCGAAATACAACAGCGCCAGGAGCAGCGTTGACCCAGATAATATCTCTGGCGCGTATGGTTTACGGCGCGCGCGCCTTAATCCGAGAACGAACTGATCCAGAACACTCTTCGAGATACCAGCTCCGCGGGTGAAAGCAGTATGGCATGCTGCCTTGATGATCTTGGCCAGCGTGTCCAAAACCGCAGATAGCTGCAAACCCTGGATCCGGCTGGACTTGATCCCTGCAGCCGCTGTTACGGGGGTGGCCAGAAAGCGTGGCAGCGTATCGCCGAAATCGTCGCTATATCTCTCTAGCTCAACTTTCTTATTCGAAAATATGTTATGGGCGGTCCATTTTTTTTCAGTATTCTGGCGATTGAGGTGTGCAATACGGACGAATTGTTGCCAGTATTTGCGCGTAATTTTGCCATAATTCCAAAATGGTTTCGATAATGCGAGATTTTGCGCCTGATACACATCAGGGCGGACTTGTTGTTCTACGGCGCGAAAAAGCTCGTTTGGGGCTGCGAATCTTGCGCGGCCTATCAAATCAATCCTCGCTGATGTGGTCGTAGTCATTGAGCAAGTGGGCAAAGGTTAAGAGATGTTTGAACACTGTGCACTGTGTGCTGTGCACTGTATTTTTATTGCCGTAAGGAATTAGGATATAGCAAAAATTGTCACACATGTTTTTTCTTGAGCTTTATGTTTAATAGCTCGCGTAGCCCGGAATTATTCGGAGCTGGGATTCATAGGGCGGATTAGGACCGGCCTCTTTCTTGGCCAGGGAGCGACCACTTGGAAGTCCCCTTGCGGGATAATCCGCCGGCCAGAAGCAGTCGCCTCATGACCTCAAATATTTTTTCCGGCGCGTAATCCGCCGATCCGGAAAAGAAAGTGATGCAACAGTTTGACTCGCTGCCGGCGGATTACGCGCGGAATGCCCGTTTGAAATTATTGCGTCACCGTCTCGGGCCGTCGCTAATCCGCCCTACGGTTCTTCGTTCGCGGCGCAACCCTAAACGCCTGCCATCCCCGCCACCTTCAGAGCAAAGGCATAATCGAGCGCGGTTTCTTTGAGGCGCTCGAAGCGGCCAGAGGCGCCGCCGTGACCCGCGCCCATATTGGTTTTCATAAGTACGAGATTATCGCTGGTGTTGAGCTGGCGCAGTTTGGCGATCCACTTGGCCGGTTCCCAATAGGTGACGCGCGGGTCTGTCAGGCCGCCTTTTCCGAGGATGTGCGGGTAGGCCTTCTTGGCAACGTTGTCGTAGGGCGAATAGCTCTGTATGAATTGGAACGCGTCCGCGCTCTCGAGCGGATTGCCCCACTCGGGCCATTCCGGCGGGGTGAGGGGCAGGTCTTTGTCGAGCATGGTGTTCAGGACATCGACGAAGGGTACGTCGGCGATGATGGCGAGGAACAGATCCGGCGCCATGTTGGCAATCGCGCCCATCAGCATGCCGCCGGCCGAGCCGCCGTTGGCGACGATGTTGCCGCGCGTGGTGAAGCCCTCTTGGATCAGATATTCGCCTGCCGCGATGAAATCCTTGAACGTGTTGGTCTTGGCTTTCATCTTGCCATCCGTATACCAGCGGTAGCCCTTGTCCATGCCGCCGCGAATGTGGGCGATGGCGAATATGAAACCGCGATCGACGAGCGAGAGCCGCGCGGTTGCGAACGACGCGGGCATCGACATACCATAAGCGCCATAGCCATAAAGAAATAGCGGCGCCGAACCGTCGAGCGGTGTGCCCTTGGCGTAGAGCAGAGTTACAGGGACTTTTTCGCCGTCGTGCGCGGGCGCGAGGACGCGCCTCGTAATGTAGTCGCTGGCGTTGTGGCCGCTTGGCACTTCCTGGCGTTTGCGGAGCGTGCGGGCGTGTGTTTCGAGGTCGTAATCGTAAGTTTCGGCCGGCGTCGTCAAGGACGAATACACAAAGCGCAAGTTGGTGGTGTCGAACTCGTAGCCGGCATTCATGCCCAGAGAATAGGCTTCCTCACCGAACGAGATCGCATGCTCGTCGTTGCTGTTCAATGCGTTGATGACGATGCGCGGCAGGCTATCCTCGCGCTCAAGCCTAACCATGAAATTCTTAAACAGGACGACTTCGATAATGAGACGACCCGGTTTGTGCGGGACAACCTCGGTCCAGTTGGCTTCGCTTGGGTCCTCAATCGGCGCCGCAACGATCCGGAAATCTTCTGCGCCATTCGAGTTGGTTGTGATCATGAGATCGCAGGCGTTGTGTTCAACCGAGTACTGATGACCTTTGCGTCGCGCTGTAACGAGGCGCGACGGAGCGGATGGATTGTCAGCGTCGATCAAATGCACTTCGGTCGTGTCGTGATCGTGGACGCTGATGAGGATGAACTGCTTTGACTGCGTAAGCTCAAGGCTTACAAACAGGCCTGTATCCTTTTCCTCATACACCAGAACGTCATCGCTGGTTGGTGTGCCAACAACATGGCGGTAGACGAACAGCGGGCGGTGGTTGTCATCAAGGCGAATGTAGAACAGGGTGCGGCCATCCTTGGCCCAGACAGCCCCGCCGCCGGTTTCTGTGATCTCGTCAGGCAGATCTTGTCCCGTGGTGAGATCGCGAATCCGAAGGGTGTAATATTCCGAGCCCTTGTCGTCGGCGGCCCAGGCCAAGAGTTTGTGATCTGGCGAATGCGCGGAGCCCCCGAGACTCCAATATTTCTTGCCCTTAGCTTCAAGATTGCCATCGAGCATAACTTCGGCGTCATCGGCAGAGCCACCTCGCTTAATCCGGCACATCTGCGCGTACTGGCCGCCTTTGACGAAGCGCGGGAAGTATTCGTAACCGCCGTGCGGCATTGGTACCTGCTGGTCGTCTTCTTTCAGGCGGGCCTTCATCTCGGCAAAGAGCGTTTCCTGTAGCTCAGTGGTGTCCGCTAGCGCTGACTCGGTATATGCATTTTCTGCTTCGAGATAGGCCCGAATGTCCGGATCGAGCACAGAGGGATTGCGCATCACCTCCTGCCAATTGTCAGCCCTCAGCCAAGCATACTCATCGGTAATCGCGATGCCGTGATGAGTGGTGGTGACGGGTTGGCGGCGGGCCAAGGGGGGCTGTTGACCCAATTGACCGGGTGTCGCTTTCATGGGCATGACCTTTGTGAGAGTTGGGCGCTGGCCAGGGAACATGGGGGGCAGGCTTCGGCCCGTCAACTTAAGCGTGGGCAAGGATGGGCGGGCCAGGGCACCTTAAGTGTGCCCAACAATTCTTCAGGTGCCCGGTAAGATCGCTCAAGCATTAGTCATACAAGTTCGGCCGCTTTCTACAGTGTTGACAATCGAAAACGAATGATGGCTTAAGTCGCGGAAGAACAGACTTAAGGTTTCGGCGGCATCTCAGAGTGTTACATTGACAAAGTCTGGGTTGAAATCGGTTTTATCTGTTATCGCTGTGGGTCATATAGACTTTTACAGGTTAGAATTTTAAACAAGAAGGCCGCGGCTAAATCCGCCGGATGGACGCTTATGAAGGACAACCCGGTGGACGGCTCACTCTCCCCAGAGCTTGTCAATATCACGGCGACAATCGTTGCGGCATACGTGAGCAACAACGCTATCTCCTCGACCGACTTGCCGAGCCTGATTGCCGACACCCATGCTGCGTTGAGCCGGGCGGCTGGGCGCTCTGTTCCACTTGAGCGCGAAGAGAACAAGCCGAAGATCGCGATCAAGAAATCTATCATGCCGGATTACTTGATCTGCCTTGAGGACGGCAAGAAGTTCAAATCCCTGAAGCGCCACTTGCGCACCCATTATAATCTCTCGCCGGAAGAGTATCGCGAGAAGTGGGGCCTGCCGCACGACTACCCAATGGTGGCACCAAACTATGCCCAAGCCCGCTCGCAGCTCGCGAAAAAAATGGGCCTTGGCACGCGGCGCGAGAAGTAAGCGCAGTCCAACTTCCTCGAACGTCATCATCGGCCAAGCGCAGGATCGCGCTCTGACCGCGCGAACTTGCGTGCAGGCCGGGGATCCAGCGT
>JAYTQI010000018.1:0-5631 GCA_043746825.1 Hyphomicrobium sp.
CTCAGCCGGTCACTCGCCCTGTCAATATTGGCAGTCCTTCGCGCGTCCAAATCAAATCGTGATAGTGCAGCTGTCTGGCGCGAGATCTGGGCGCGGAGAGCTGAGTGGCAATACGGTTATCCAAAAACTCAAGCGTCCTCTGCCGCGCGTCCAACGCTGGCCCATCTTTCAAGTTGAGACCCAATATGGCTCCGGTTCCGGCCTTACATTCGAATAGTTGCGCGCCCCGCATCTTGCGCCCGGAGGCTGAAGCGGCGGCGGCAGGTGAACCGCGCTATGCCATCGCCTCACTCGTTTCGGATCGGGTGCAATATGAGGCCATGCTGTCCTCGTTCCGGGCTGGCGGATTTGGGGCCACGGATTGCGAATATCTGTTCGTTGACAATACCGGGCCACTGCAAACCGGTGCTTACCGTGGTCTCAACGCGCTGCTCAACGCGGCTCATGCCCCCGTTGTCATTCTCTGCCATCAAGATGTCCGGCTGTTGAGTGACGGCCGCAAGACGCTCGATCAGCGTTTGAATGAGTTGTCGCGCCATGATGAGTTCTGGGCGCTCGCTGGCAATGCCGGCGGCATCGCACCTGGACGTTTGGCATTGCGCATAACCGATCCGCACGGCAAGAACCAGCGCGTCGGCACGCTGCCCGCGCTCGTCACAACCCTGGATGAGAATTTTATCGTTGTCCGCCGCGAAGCCCGCATTGGGTTCTCAACCGATCTTGAAGGCTTCCATTTCTACGGCGCCGACATTTGCCTGCACGCGGCCCAAATGGGTTACGCCGCCTATGTCATCGATTTCCACCTTGAGCATCTCTCGCCTGGTAAAAAAGGATCCGGCTTCGCAGTTGCGGAAGCGGCTTTCCGCGAGAAATGGTCACGCGCATTGTCGCCTCGCTGGGTCCAAACCACGTGCAGCCTGGTGCGCCTGAGCGGTGGGCCACGCGGTGGTTACATCGGCCGCATCATCGATGCCCCTCTCGCAAAAATTGCCCGCCGCCTGCCAAATGCCCGTGGTTGGTCCAAACCAAAAGCCAAACCGGCATCTGCGCAATGAGCGAGATGGCCCAAATTCAAACCTCGAAACGCAAGGTCGCGCGTCAAGGCGCTTTGCTGTTTTCTGGTTTTGCTGCCTCGCAAGCCATGTCTTTCGTTCGTAACGCGGCCATCGGGCACGGCCTCTCAAAGGGCGATTTCGGGGTGGCCGCCACGATCACCCTAATTCTCCAGCTTGTCGACACGCTGTCGGATCTGGGTTCTGACCGTCTGATCGTTCAGGCCGAGGATGGCGACAAGGCAAACTTCGTTGCAACAGCCCACACGGTTCTGGTCGCCAGGGGCTTCATCATCTTCGCCGCGCTCTATCTCAGCGCGCCCTACATCGCAGGTTTTTTCGCCGTTAGTTACGCGGCGTCGGCCTTCCGCTTTGCGGCTTTGGTGCCGTTAATCAAAGGCTTTATGCATCTCGATTGCCGCCGCGCCCAGCGCCGCCTCGATAACAAACCGCAGATGCTGCTTGAGGTGCTCCCTCAGGCCGCTACGCTGGCCATGATCTTACCGGCTATTGCCCTCAGCCAAAATTATGCCGCCGTGGTTTGGCTCTCGCTCTTTCAGGCGCTGATCTTGGTTCTCGTCTCTCACATTCTCGCTGAACGCCCCTACCGGCTCGCCGCAGACCACGGCATCCTTCGCCGCCAGATTGCCTTTGGCTGGCCCATTCTTGCCAGCGCCTTGCCGCTGATTGCCGTCTACCAGGGCGACCGCATCATCATTGCCCGGCTTGGTGGCATGGAAAATCTCGCCGCCTATACGGCTGCCTTTATGGCGACGATGGTGCCGGGGCTGATCGCCGCCAAAGTCGGCCACGCTTTGATGCTGCCGATGTTTGCTGATTTTATCCGCCGCGGGCGCAGCCTCAAAAGCCGCTTCACTTTTTTGAGCGAAGCCACGACACTGGCCGCAGCGCTTTACCTCGCGGTCTTTTTGGTCGCCGGAGAGCGCATTTTACCGCATGTGTTCGGTGCCAACTATCGCGGTCTTGGGAATGTGCTTGGCTGGCTTGCGTTGATGTGGGCTTTGCGGATGCTGCAAGCCGTTCCGGGTATGGCGCTGATGGCGGCGGGTCAAACCCGGCCGTTCCTGATTGCCGGTATTATTCGCGCGCTGGCTTTGCCATTCGCATTGTGGTCAGCACTCGGTGGCGCAAGCATCGCTACCATTGCCGCGATTGGCGCAGCGGCTGAAGCCCTGTCGCTTATTTATGTTGGCTTCAGACTGGAACGGTTGGAAGCGGGACTGGGACTTGTGTTAATGAGCCGGGCCCTTTTTATCATTCCGTCCGCACTTGCCGCCGTCTTATGTGCACACATTGGAACTGGCGGCATTGCCGGTGATCTGCTCTCCGCCGCAGCCGTTAGTCTTGTAATCGCCGGCATTGGTATTGCAATCATGCCTGCGCTTTGCCTGCACGCCCGCCACCTGCTGGAAGCCAAGACTGCGGCTATGGTTACATAACAGGCATCAAATATAGAAAGATTACTTCGAGGCCACCGGCACGCGCCGCTGAGAGACTTCTTTTTGTACCGGCGCCAACACAGTTTGATAGGCCGCCAAAAGCCGGGCGCGCTCGTTCTCCCATTTTAGTAGTGCTTTAGCGCGGATCTGACCTTCCTCGCCAAGCGCGCCGCGCAGGTCAATATCATCAACGAGGCGCAGCATCTGGGCGGCCAGAGCCTTGGGGTCATTATTGCCAGCATACAAAGCTGCAGTGCCCGAGGCCTTCTTACCCTCGATCAGATCGAAGCTGACAAACGGGATGCCGAGGCACATGTACTCGAACACCTTGTTCATCGAAATCTTGTCGTTGTAGGTGTTCTTCGGGTCAGGAATTGCGCCAATATCAAAAGCTGAGAAGGCCTTGAGCAGCGGCTCGCCTGACAAGAACCCGGTAAAGGTGATGTAATCGGTAAGACCTTTGTCGCGCGTCATCTGCTCGAGCTTGGGCAACTCGGTGCCTGAGCCTACAACCGCACATTGGATATCCCGGCGGCCCTGGACGTTGACCATTTCATCCATCGACGCGACCAGCAAATCGACGCCGTCCTGCGCGCCCATGATGCCGACGTAGCCGATCAGATGCTTTCGGCCGTTCTTCAAATCCAAATTCGGCGCAACGCGTTTGAAGCGCGTCAGATCCGGCACCGAGCGCACAATGAATACCCGGTCTGCGCTCATGCCTCCGCGCTTGACGGCGATATCCTTGAACGTTTCATTGGTGGCAATCGAGACATCGGCGGTTTTGAAGGTCAAGCGTTCCAGCCACAGCAGCAGCTTGTGGAAGCCGCCCTGCTTGCCAAACTTGGCTTCGTAAAGCTCAGGGTTGATATCGTGATGATCAAACACAAAGCGCTTACCGAACAGATATTTCCAGAACCCGCCAATAAGGAACAGCAGATCTGGTGGGTTGCATGCCTGCACCACGTCGAAGCCCACTTTGAAATAAGCTTTGACTGACAGCGCGAATTCCCAAGCCAGGGCCCAGGAGTATTCCAGCGCATAGCCGAGCGCGCCATCAGCTTCGATGGGCAGCGGGTGGCGGAAAATGTGAATGCCTTCGAGAATTTCGTATGCAGCGGTGTACTTGCCGCCCTTTGGGCAAACCACCGAGACGGTATAGCCAGCCTCTTTAAGCGCGCGGGCTTCCTGCCAGACGCGGCGATCCAATGGCACTGTCAGGTTCTCGACGATGATCAAAATGCCCGGCGATTTCGGCACAACGCAACTCCACCCACACACGTCCCCGCCTGAGAGTGTGCACCCGAGAGGTAAAAGAACCTTCGATGCGAAGCCATTGATTTTACTCAGATATGTCCTGAAATGGGACACTATAAATATTGCACGGCACTTGCAGATGCGCTTGCTGAGGCCCGCCGTTCCTGAGATAAAGAGCGGGTTAATAAAGTCTTAAAGATTTTTGTTGGCGGCAAAAGGCGTTGGTATGTTTGAGACAAATTCAAAAGCGTTTGGAACCGTGCGCATCGATCTCGACAGCGTGCGCGAGACTCTGCTCTACATTGAAAGCGATTTCCGCCACGCTGCTGGCTATGAGACCGTAGCCGCCGCTGTTAGTGCCGTGCTCGGCGAGATTGACCGCGTCGAAGCCGAAGTTGGCAAGGACAAACCCGCGCCCACTATTTCCGCGCAGTTTATGCCCGTGCGGTTTTAATGACTTCGGTGTTATACCCTTGATGCCGAAGGCGTGTTTCAACACGAGTGTCAGACACTGCTTAAAACTTAATCCTCAATCCAGCATAAAACGCTTGCGGCGCACCTGGCACAACCGTGCGCGGATCGGTGAAGGTAATCGCGCCTTGAGCTGCGGCATTGGCATTGTCGAGCCCGAAGAAGTTGCCGAATGTTGCAAACTTCTTGTCAAACAGATTATCGACTAAGCCATAAATCTGCACGTGGTCATTGATGTCGTAGGACGTGTGCAAGTTCACTTTGGCATAGCCCGGTAACGGCGTATTCTGATTGCCATCATCGCCAAAAAACACTTGGCTGCTGGTCGCGATAACGTCAGCGCCGAATTTCCACTCGTGCGTCAGCCAATAATCAAAGCCCGCTTTGAACTTGTGCTTGGCGATGCCTGGCAAATTATCGCCGGGCATGACGCTGACGCAAGTCGGACCATCTGCTGGCCCCGCTGGATCGCAGAGAGTCGCCACCGGATTGTTGGGCGATGCCAGCGTCAACGCCGACTGGTACGTCGCATCAGTGAAATTGTAGTTGGCATACAGGAAGTATGTCTCCGTGCGGTAACTGACGCTGGCTTCAACGCCTTGCCGCAGTGTATCGCCGGCATTCTGGAAGAAGCCGCGGCCTGAAACCGGTGCGGCAACTGCAATAATGTCGTCTGTGTTGAGGGTTCTAAACAGCGACACGCCCCATTCGAATTTTTCTTTCCCGCTCCAAGACAGCGACTCGCCCCGCAACCCGGCTTCCCATGTGAACGACACGACCTGCTTCAAAGGCGGGTCAGCAGTTAAGAAGCTATCGATGAGGCAAGGGTTCAGGGGATCAGCACAAGCAAGCTCCGCAGGTGTTGGAGCGCGATTGGCTTCCGAATAACTACCAAACAGCGTAACGCCCGGCACAATCGAATAGGTCGCGCCAACTTGCGGGTTAAAGCGCTTGAACGTGCTGTCGGCATTGAGGAACGGATCATTGCCGGTCAAATCGCGGATTGAAAGCTTGGCGACATTGTAGCGTCCGCCAACTGTGACCGAGAGTTTGTCAGTCAGATCGAGCGTGTCGGAGAAATACAAACCGTAATAATCGTTCTTGGTATTGAGCAAGCGCGGTGAGATATCATTGGGGCCGGTGAAAGCGATGCCGAGAGACGTGACCAAGAACCTATCACTGAGCTGCGACAGCTGACTTGCTGCACTGTAGCGAACCTCGCCATGATCGTAACTCGCGCCCAACAGGAACTGATTGCCGAGCCCAAACAGCTTTGCCTTCTCGACACCTTGCAGCGCGACGCCTTCGCTGCCGGCATCTTGTGATGTTTTGTCGAGCGCGCCCAGAACAGGCGCAATTGCAAACGGAATGGTGCCGTCGGGATTGACACC
>JAYTQI010000019.1:0-2574 GCA_043746825.1 Hyphomicrobium sp.
GCTATTGGACCCCATGCCACAGCTTTCAGAAGCGCAAGCAATGTGTTACGAGACCGGCCCGGTAGACCAGTATGCCGGGCCGCCGTAACGGCCCCTGAACAAACGAGGATAATATGGCGGAACGCCGCGGAAGTTTCGAGTTCGAGGATCTGCTGTCGTGTGGTCGCGGTGAGCTGTTTGGTCCAGGCAACGCCCAGTTGCCGCTGCCGCCCATGCTGATGTTTGACCGGATATCGCACGTCTCAGAGACCGGGGGTGCCCATGGGAAAGGCCAGATCGTGGCTGAACTGAAAGTGGCTGGAAACGACCGTCTTGATTGGTTTTTTAACTGCCACTTCAAAGGCGACCCGGTCATGCCGGGATGCCTCGGCCTTGATGCCCTCTGGCAACTCGTTGGGTTCTACCTGGGCTGGATGGGGGCGCCGGGGCGTGGCCGCGCTCTAGGCGTAGGCGAAGTTAAATTCACGGATATGGTGCTGCCAACGACCGGAAAGGTCGAGTACATCATTGATCTTAAGCGGGTGATCCTGCGCCGGTTGAAGCTTGCCATTGCCGATGGCACACTCAAGGCCGACGGCAAGGTGATTTACCAGGCGACCGACCTCAAGGTTGGACTTTTCCTGGCCGGAGAAGCGCCCGACGCATCTGGCGCTTGAGAAGGACCTCAACTTTCGGATAAACGACAGCAGTCCTCTGCATCGGCCGATCAGGCTTGAGGATGTGCGCTGACCGAAGCGGGTAACTGGGAAGGACATTCGATGAGGCGCGTTGTCGTCACCGGGATGGGCATTGTTTCCTCCATTGGAAACAGCTCGCAGGAAGTCCTGGCTTCTTTGAGAGAAGCCAAATCCGGCATCTCGCGCGCCGAAAAATACGCCGAGCTTGGCTTCAAATGCCAAGTTCAAGGCGAGCCCAAGATCGAATGGGAAGGCATGGTGCCGAGGAAGCCTAAGCGTTTTATGAACCCAGGCGTCGCCTGGAATTGGATTGCGATGGATCAGGCGATCCGCGATGCGGGGCTTGAGGCAACCGACGTTGTCAACGAGCGCTCTGGCATTATTGTTGGCTCGGGCGGGCCATCGACGCGCGCCATTGTCGAAGCCGCCGAGACAACCGTCAAATCGGGCGGACCTAAAAAAATCGGGCCATTCGAAGTTCCCAAGGCCATGTGCTCTGGACCCTCGGCCGCGCTCGCGACAGCATTCCAAATCAAGGGCACGAATTATTCAATCTCATCAGCTTGCGCCACCAGCGCCCACTGCATTGGAAACGCAACAGAGCTCATTCAATGGGGCAAACAAGACATTATGTTTGCGGGCGGCTGTGAAGAACTGGATTGGACGCTCTCCAATCTATTCGATGCCATGGGCGCGATGTCGTCGCGCTTCAACGCCACGCCCGAGAGGGCCAGCCGTGCCTATGACAAAGACCGCGACGGCTTCGTGATTGCGGGCGGCGCAGGTGTTGTGGTGCTCGAAGAACTGTCCCACGCCAAAGCGCGCGGCGCTAAAATCTACGGTGAGGTTGCCGGCTACGGCGCGACATCAGACGGCTATGACATGGTCGCGCCCTCTGGCGAAGGTGCGGCGCGCTGTATGAAGCTGGCACTCAAAGGTTTCGATGGTAATGGCCTGCCGAAAATCGATTACATCAATCCGCACGGCACCGGCACGCCAGTCGGTGACGCCAAAGAGATCGACGCCATCCGGCAGGTATTCGGCAGTGACATTCCAACCATTTCAGGCACGAAATCTTTGACCGGACATTCGCTCGGTGCCATCGGCGTTCAGGAAGCGATTTTCTCACTGCTGATGATGAACAACGGTTTCATCTGCGAAAGCGCAAACATCGACGAGATCGATCCCGCCTTCGCAGACGTGCCCATTGCGCGTAAGCGCATCGACAACGCGCACCTTAACTGTGTCATGTCGAACAGCTTCGGTTTTGGCGGCACCAATGCCACTTTGATTTTCCGCCGCCACGATGGTTAACCGCGACCGTAGTTCTGGCGCATCGTTTCGCGCGAGACAGTTGGCCCAGGCTATGAGAGTTTATAAGCGCGGGGCTGGCTGGGTTGAGGTTCGAAAAAATTTTTCTTTGTACATAGACGAGGCGCCCTATGACCACCTTCGACATCACAAAGCCAGGCCCCCTCATGGCGGGCAAGCGCGGCCTGGTGATGGGTGTCGCCAACGACCGCTCGATCGCCTGGGGCATCGCACGTGTGCTGGCTGGCCAAGGCGCAGAACTCGCTTTCACTTACCAGGGCGGCGCTTTTGGCCGCCGTGCCGCCCCGCTCGCGCAATCGTTGGGCTCGAAAATTATTGAGGAATGCAACGTTCTCGATCTCAAAAGCGTCGATGACGTTTTCAAGAAAATTAAAGAGCAATGGGGCGGCCTCGATTTCGTCGTCCACGCGCTGGCTTACTCTGACCCCAAAGAATTGGGCGGCCGTTACGCCGACACCACGCGCGAGAACTTCATCAACTCGATGGTGATCTCATGCTTCTCATTCACCGAGATCGCCAAGCGCGCCGCTGAGCTGATGCCCAATGGCGGCTCGATGATCACACT
>JAYTQI010000020.1:0-13212 GCA_043746825.1 Hyphomicrobium sp.
GTCGCGAACAGCTCGCGCGTCGGTCCCGGCGACAGACTTTTCAAGAACGTCGATGGCCGCCTCTCTGGCCTTCTTGACGCCCATGATTGGGTAAGCGCCTAGCGTGATGCGACGCTGCTTACCTTTGAGAGGACGTCCCGTCTTCGTACTAAGCCCGCCCTCGCCGCGAACCTTGTAGAGGACGGACCAGCTCAATTGCCCACCCGACGTCACACGGAGCATCAGTCCCGGAACGACAGTATCCCCGTACTCAGATCGGCCATCAGCCGGAGCCTTTAGGCGCTCGAGCGCCGGTTCGGTTAGATATTTCTTCATTTCGCACACCTCGCCGCCCGGTCGCTGCATTTACCGTGCCAGCCCCTGGTTGGGCTTGGGGTAGCAGCGGGGTAGCATAACGCGCGACTACCAACGGAACGCGGCGGTTCTCATTGGTTCTGAAGTGTCCAAGTCAGAAAACTCAAAGCCGGTTAAGGCGTTACCAAATGGGTCGCAATAGGCATCAAAACCGCCCTATTGGTAAGGGAGAGGTCGAGAGTTCAATCCCCTCCGGCAGCACCATTTTTTGGCGGTCAGCCCTGCGATTGGCGCAAATGTGGTCCGCATAATCAGCCATTGACGTAGCCGTTCGTCGGCGCTGACGTGCGAACCTGCTAAGTGTTACACATGGTGATCTAGCTCCGGCTCGGGAACCGCACCTATGGTTGCGCGTTGTAGTGTCAGGCTCTCCTAGCGTGGCATGCCGTGGGGTTCTGACCAGATTTGGAAAAAATTTATGCGCACGCCCTTAACTGCCGCCCTTACATATCTGACGGTGGTTCTATTGCCATTCGCCGCCTCAGCTGAGAGCCCGGCCGCCTCGCCGCCCCCGGCCCCGCCGGCTGTCGCAGTGACGGTCGCGTCACCGCTGTCAAAAAAAATTACTCAGTGGGACGAATACTCTGGCCGCTTCCAGGCGGTTGAACGTGTCGAAGTACGCGCCCGCGTCTCAGGCTTCATCGAACAGCTGCATTTCAAGGACGGCGCCATCGTCAAGGCAGGCGACTTGCTATTTACGCTGGACAAGCGGCAGTTTCAAATCGCCGTCGATGTCGCAAAGGCGGATCTTGAGCGCACGACCGCACAAGCCGAACTCGCCAAATCGGACGTTGAGCGCGCCGAACCGCTCGCTAAGACCAAGGTCTTGAGCGAGCAAGTTTTCGAACAGCGTAAATCAACGCTCAGCGTCACCAAGGCCCAGCAACTCGCCGCTGAAGCCAATCTCAAATCAGCCGAACTCAATCTTGAGTGGACGGAAGTGCGCGCACCGATTTCAGGCCGGATCTCGGACAAGAAGGTCGATGCTGGCAACTTGATTGCTGGCGGACAAGTCGGCGCCACGCTGCTCTCCACCATTGTTTCACTCGACCCCATCCAATTCATTTTCGATATCTCTGAAGCAGACTACCTGCGCTATGCACGCCTGCGGATTTCGGGCGAACGCCCGTCATCGCGCGAAACCCCAAATCCGGTTCGGTTGAAACTTGCCGATGAGACCACTTGGGCCCACGAAGGCCATATGGATTTCGTCGATAACGCGCTCAATGACCGCTCGGGCACGCTGCGAGGCCGTGCTATTTTTGATAATAAAAATGGCCTGCTCACGCCTGGTGTCTTCGCCCGGCTCGCACTGTTTGGCGGCGACGCGGAGGCTCTCTTGATCCCCGATACTGCAATTGTTTCAGATCAGGCCCGCAAGATCGTACTGACAGTCAATGCCGAGAACGTCGTGACCGCCACACCCGTGACGCTCGGCACCATTTCTGACGGATTGCGTGTCATCAAGGGCGGACTGAAAGCAGACGATCATGTCATCATTGAAGGCATCGCCAATCCCATGGTGCGGCCCGGCACCAAGGTGGCGCCCGCAAATGGCGTCATCAAAATTGTCCAGAACTGACGCTTCGATTGAAAGTCCAAGACCGCGAGAAAGACCTGAATGCGCTTTTCACACTTCTTCATCGATAGGCCAATTTTTGCAGCCGTCCTCTCGCTGCTCATCACGATTGTGGGATTTATTTCAGCGCTGACCTTGCCGATTGGAGAATATCCTGAGATTGCGCCACCTAGCGTGAACGTACGCGCAACCTATCCCGGCGCTTCCGCGCAAGTCATTGCCGAAACCGTTGCGACGCCGATTGAACAGGAGATCAACGGCGTCGATAATATGCTGTATATTGAATCCACGTCGACCGGCGACGGCCTGCTGAACATCAACGTGGTATTTAAGCCCGGCACCAATGTCGATCAGGCGCAGGTGCTGGTGCAAAACCGCTTGGCCGTTGCCGAACCGCGTTTGCCGGAAGATGTGCGCCGTCTTGGCGTTTCCGTGCGCAAAGCTTCGCCCGACCTGATGCTGGTCGTCCACATGACATCGCCTGATGGCACCCGCGATCAGCAATATATTTCCAACTACGCCACGCTGTATGTGAAAGACGTGCTGGGCCGTATTGACGGCGTCGGCAACGTGTTGATTTTTGGGGCGCGCGATTACGCCATGCGGATCTGGCTCGATCCGGCCAAGGTCGCGGCACGCGGCCTGACAGCGGGCGAAGTCATTGCGTCGCTGCGTGCATCCAATTTACAGGTTGCGGCTGGCGCCATCAACCAGCCGCCAGCCGAGTCGGAAGGCGCATTCACGCTGTCTGTTAAAACGCTTGGCCGTCTGACCTCGCCTGAGCAATTCGAAAACATCGTTGTCAGGGCCGACGCTGGTGGCGAGGTCATCCGCGTCCGCGATATTGCCCGCGTCGAGCTTGGCGCTCAGGACTATACCGTCAACGCCTATCTCAATAACAAGACCGCTACAGCGCTGGTTATGTTTCAAAGGCCGGGCTCGAACGCACTGGCGACCGCTGCCAATATCAAATCGACAATGGCGGAATTGAAGAAGAGTTTCCCGCCAGGCGTGGATTATTCGATTGTCTACAATCCAACCGAGTTCATCCGCTATTCCATCGACGCTGTGGTTAAGACCTTGATTGAGGCGATCCTGCTGGTCGTCTGCGTCGTGATTCTGTTCTTGCAGACGTGGCGGGCGGCGATCATTCCCATTCTCGCCATTCCTGTATCTTTGATCGGCACTTTTGCAGTTATGGGCGCCGTTGGCATCACGTTTAATAATTTGTCACTGTTCGGGCTTGTCCTCGCCATCGGCATCGTCGTTGATGACGCCATTGTCGTGGTTGAAAACGTTGAACGCTATCTCAGGCAAGGCCTGTCGCCGCTGGATGCTGCTCACAAAACTATGGATGAGGTTGGCGGCGCTTTGATCGCGATTTCGCTGGTTCTGATGGGCGTATTTCTACCAACAGCTTTTATCACCGGCTTGCAGGGCACATTCTACAAACAGTTCGCGATCACCATTGCGGCATCCACGGCGATTTCCGCATTCGTGTCACTGACATTATCGCCAGCCATGGCGGCGCTTCTGCTCAAGGCACATGTTCAGGGTGAACCAGAGCACAAATCGATTGCCTATTATTTGGCATCTCCGCTGCGCATATTCTTCAGAGTATTCAACTGGGGCTTCGAAGGCTTAGCCAATGGCTATGCGTGGCTGACAAAGCATCTTGTGCGCCTGGGTGCGTTATTGCTCATTGCCTACGCGGGCTTGTTGTACCTTACCTACCAGAAGCTTGAGCAAACACCGACCGGCCTCATCCCACAGCTTGACCGCACCTACTTCATCACCGTCTTCCAGCTGCCGCCCGGCTCGACCTTGCAACGCACCGATGCTGTCATTCGCAAAGCCTCCGACGTACTGTTGACACGCCCTGGCGTTGAAGCTGCGGTTGCGTTTGTCGGCTTTGACGGCGCGACGCGCGTCAACTCGCCCAACGCGGGCGTGGTGTTTGTGCGGCTCTCCAGCTTTGAAGACCGCATCAAAGCTGGCTTGACCAAGGACGGCATTCTCGCTGATCTGCGTAAAGAAATGGGCCAGTTCCGCGAGGCCTTCGCGTTTGTGCTTGAACCGCCATCTGTTCCCGGCATCGGCACGGGCGGAGGCTTGAAAGGCTACGTCCAGGATCGCTCAGGCCGCGGTTTGCAGGCCTTGCAGGATGCGGCATGGACCATCGCGGGGCCAGCCTCACAAGCACCGGGCTTCGCACAGGCTTTGACTCTGTTCAACGTCCGCACACCCGAAGTTTATGCCGACATCGACCGCACTAAGGCCGAACAGCTTGGCGTTCCGATTGGGCGGGTGTTTGAAACGCTCTCCACCTATATGGGCTCTACTTTCGTCAATGATTTTAACATTCTGGGCCGCACATATCGCGTGACCGCACAAGCTGACAACCCGTACCGCCTGTCACTGCGCGATGTGGCAAATTTAAAAACGCGTAACAACACGGGCGAGATGGTGCCGATTGGGGCCGTCGCGACGTTCTCGGATACAACCGGCGCTTACCGTGTGCCACGCTATAATCTTTATCCAGCAGCCGAAGTGCTGTTGCAATTGAAGCGCGGTTATTCGACGGGTGAAGCCCAAAAAGTTATCGAAAATATTGCCGCGACCAAATTGCCGTCGGGTTTTGGGTTCGAGTGGACCGAAATTGCCCTGCAGCAGAAACTGGCCGGCAACACAGCTGGCATTGCCTTTGGCCTTGCCGTCGTATTCGTATTCCTGCTGTTGGCGGCGCTATATGAAAGCTGGCTTCTGCCGCTGGCCGTCATTCTCATCGTGCCGATGTGCATTCTGGCCGCGATGACGGGCGTCAACATCCGCGGCCTCGACCGCAATATTCTGGTCGAAGTTGGCCTTGTCGTGCTTGTCGGCCTTGCGGCCAAAAACGCCATTCTCATAGTCGAGTTTGCCAAGCAAGCGGAAGAGCAGGGCATGAACCGCTTCGACGCTGCGGTTGAGGCGGCACGTACCCGCTTGCGGCCCATCTTGATGACGTCGCTGTCGTTTATTCTCGGCGTGTTGCCGCTCGTCTATGCCACGGGAGCGGGCGCAGAGATGCGTCAATCGCTTGGCACCGCGGTCTTCTCCGGCATGATCGGCGTGACAGCGTTTGGCTTGATTTTCACGCCGACCTTCTACGTGCTGGTACGCAAGTACGGCAAACGGCTTGGGCCTAAGGAAACAGCGGCAAAGGCTGCAGAACCTCCAGCCATTGCTGTGCCCGCCGCCTAGGCTAGCGTTGCCGGCGCGCCGCTGGCATGCTCATTCCGGATCATGGTCCTGATGCCAATAGCGAACAGCACAACTGCGAACGCAAATGTGCAAACGAACCACGGCCGCCACATGCCCCACGTCGATGCAATCGTCGCCGCGACGCTGACAAATGTCGCATGGGCGTAGGGCACAATTTGTTCAGGCAGCGTCCGGAACCGCTGCACAACCGCCAGTCCAAACAGACAAAGAAGTGTCGCGCCAATAACACCCAGTTCAAACCACGTCTGGAGATAGGCGTTGTGAACGTCGCGCAGATTGCGGGGATATTTTTCGTTCTCGTGTAACTCATCAGATGTGTCGTATTTCCAGTATGTCATGCCAGTACCGATGCCTAGCAAAGGTGCTTTCATCGCTTCTTCGGCTGTTCGATTCCAGATGATGAAGCGATGTTGCAGTGAGGCCTGCGCCCACGATGCATTGTGAAAATTAGCGCGGTACATAGCCAGAGATATTGGCACAATCGCGAGGCACGCGATGATCCAACCCGCTTGCAGCAGCCGCTCACTCCAGCCGCTTTTGTACTTTGCGAGTGTGAAAATCAATGTTCCTCCTGCAAGCGCCATCTTTGCTGTCTCATTCTCTGAAATAGCGACAACAGCAATCGTCAAAGCCAGGATCGCGGCCCAAACGATCCAGCCAGTTTTTTTAGCAAGCGTCCCTCTGACGGTTAGAAGAACGGCCCAAATAATGGAGGGTATCGGGGCGATGTTTTTTGTAAGATCGCTCGCACTGATCGACGTCAGCCGGGCGCCGTCCCAGAAAAAATGATCGCGGGGCTTGAGGTCTTCAGGACCAAGATGCAGATAATTAAACAGGCTGATTTTGATCCATTGGTGCGACAAGATCTCAACCGCTAAATACGCAAGTCCGGCGATCATGCCGACCCATACGCCTTCGCCAATGTGCAGAATATTGCGGCGCGGCTCGCTGAGAAAACTTCGCACCGCAATCCCACAGCAAAGCGCAGTGACGGCGGACAACAACGGCCAGCCTATCGCAGTCATCGGCCGTTCAGCCCACAGCGCGCTCAAGGCTGCATAACTTAGAAAAGCTGCGCCGCTGGCGGAGACAGTTCCCAGCTGCGGCTTCACATCTTGAAACCCGCCGCGCAGGTAAGCCGCAACAATCAGCGCAGCAAACAACACAGGCAGCGACATCGTCAGGGTATTAGGGTTCACAACAGCGAGCGGAACGGCAATCATAACAATTGTGCCAAGAAGCACGCCCCAAAAGCGAGATTTCAGCGGATCGCGACGCCGGTCCAAGTCGTTTGAAAACACGTAGTTCCCCCGCTATCCGGTAAAAAGACCGGCTGCGCTTTTCAGCAATTCTGTTTAAACACTACAAATGGCTCTTCCTAGTCCGCCCAAGGCCAGCTGCTGCGGCTGTATTCTTAGCACAAACACCTCACCCGCCAACACCTCGAGAAACGTCTGCTCACATGACAAAATCCAGCCGTCCAAGCCGCACCGAGGCCGAAGCCGCCTTCAAAACCATCATCCGCTGGGCCGGAGACGACCCGGCCCGCGATGGACTGCAAGAAACCCCTGCGCGGGTGGCGAGGGCATTTGAAGAATTTTTCAAGGGCTACAACGACGACCCGGAAGCCATTTTGAAGAAAACCTTCGAGGAAATCGAGGGTTATGACGAAATGGTTGTGCTGCGCGGCATCCGTTTCGAGAGCCACTGCGAGCATCACATGGCGCCAATTATTGGCCGGGCCTGGGTTGCTTACATTCCAAAGGGCAGAGTTGTCGGAATTTCCAAGTTGGCCCGGGTCGTCGACGCTTATGCAAAGCGGTTACAGATCCAAGAAAAAATGACGGCCCAGATCGCAAATATCATCCAGGATGTTTTGCAACCGGAAGGTGTCGGTGTTGTCATCAAAGCGGCCCATCACTGCATGACGACGCGTGGCATCCACAAGCATGGCACAGATATGGTGACAAGCCGGATGCTGGGCGCCTTCCGCACCGATGCCATGACACGGCAAGAATTTTTGGCGCTGGTCACCGATGACGTCGAACGCGGCTGAGGTTGGGCACAGCCCAGTCTCCTCAATCGTCCTCGTCTTCGGGCGGATTCTGATTAAGCTGTGAATAAGCCGGGTCATACTCAACGCTTGACAGGTACAGCCCTGTGGCTGGGGCCACCGTTCCGCAGGCCGCACGGTCACGGGCTTCAAGGGCGGCAGTCAAATCCGCTTTCGACCACTTGCCTTCACCCACCAGTTTCAAGCTGCCTGCCATCGACCGCACCTGGCTATGCAGGAATGAGCGGGATGATACGCAAAGCCGGATTTCATCGCCTAGCCTCTCAACAGAGAATGCGTCCAAGGTTTTAAACGCCGACTTGGCTTGGCACTGAGCCGCGCGAAACGTCGTGAAGTCGTGATGACCAAGGAAAACGTGCGCCGAGTCTGCCATGGCTGCCACGTCAAGCGGCACCGACAGCCACCACACCCGGTCGCGATCAAGAACTGGCGGCGCACGCCGTGTCAGAATGCGATAGAGATAGTGGCGCTTGGTGGCGCTGAAGCGTGCATCAAAATCGCTTGCAACGTCGCGGCAGTCCAAAACAGCAATGGGGTGCGGTTTGAGATGAAAGTTTATGGCCTCGCCTACCCGGAATGAGTCCCAAGATTTGCTCAAATCGAAATGCGCGACTTGGCCCAGCGCGTGCACGCCAGCATCCGTTCGGCCAGCGCCGCGAATGCTTACCGTCTCGTTTGTGAATTTCTGGATGGCGTCCTGTAGCGCACCCTGTACCGAGGCGCCAACAGCTTGCATCTGCCAGCCGACAAAGGGTGTGCCATCATATTCGATGGTGATGCGATAGCGGGTCATGCGGATAAGCGCTCGTTGATAGGTAAGTTTGAGAGGACTTCCCTATCCTGCTGGCCGCGCAACCTCAACAGCCATCATGTTATCTCACTCAGTGATGACCGCGGTGTCCGCCGTGCTCATGACCCATATGATGGTGCCCCATATGGCCCTTAGCGCCAACACCGCCAGCGAAGCCAGAGTAGAAACCCGCGCCCCGGCCATAGATCACTGGCGCACCCTCGCTATGTACCCCGGCATTGTGGTTTTCGATGACGCGGTGTTCGGTGACATGCGTTTCATTGAAGCTGAGCGTTAACGGAGTCTTGTTGTCAGGGTTGATGATAACGTGGCGCTCGGGCGGCAGCGGGCGAATGACGCGCACGCCTTCTTCCAGAGTTACGACCGCGCCATAGAACGGGCGCGGCTCAATCCGCGTCGTGTAGCTTTCAGCGGAAACGGTTTTCGCGCTGGCGAGAGCGCCAAGAGCTAGCGGGGCGAGAACACTGAAAAATTTGCGAAGCATCGGATCAACTCCACGTCCAACAATAAACCATTGGCAGCAGCTTAGCGTGGGCCTGAAGGTTGCTGGGGCACATCGTGGCGTATGATTAATATCCACAAGGCTCACACCAGCCTGGAACCAGACTCCAGGCGAAAGCCACGCAAGAATTCAGCGGCTGAGACTGGCCGCTTGCCAGCCCGCTGGACTTCAAGCAAAGCGATGGCGCCCCCGCCGCAAGCAATCGTCAGTGGGCCATCCAGCACCGTCCCCGGCGCACCAGCGCTATTCGTGACGCTAGCCCTCAAGACCTTGATTCGCTCGGACTTGGACCCAACGTTGACCTCAAACCAGGCACCGGGAAACGGTGACAGGCCGTGAATGTGGTTGACGGCGTCGATAGCAGGCCGTGTGAAATCGATGCGGGCTTCGCCCTTATCGATTTTGGCGGCATAGGTGACGCCGTCCATGCATTGCGGCACCTCAGCCAGCTTTCCAGTTTCAAGTTTTGCCATCGCTTCGGCCATGACCTCAGCGCCAGCTTTTGAGAGCGTGCCGTGCAAGTCTCCAGCGGTCGTTCCAGGGGCAATCGCGAAGTCGCGCGCGAGACAGACGGGCCCAGTATCAAGCCCCTTGTCCATGTGCATGACCATGACCGCGGTGGCTTTATCACCGGCCATAATCGCGCGCTGGATAGGAGCAGCGCCCCGCCAGCGTGGCAGGCGTGAGGCGTGGACATTGAAGCAGCCAAACTTTGGCGCATTGAGCACGGCTTCTGGCAGCATCAGGCCATAGGCGACGACGACGGCGGCGTCCGCGTTGTGAGCGGCAAAGGCTGCGCGGTCTTCTTCTGATTTGAAATTCACAGGTGTGAAAACGGGCAACCCTCGCGCTTCGGCTAAGCGATGGACAGGTGATTTGACCTCATCCATGCCGCGCCCTGCGGGCCGGGGCGGCTGGGAATAAACGGCAACGACACCGTGCCCAGCCGCCAGCAGTGCGTCCAGCACCGGCACAGAGAAATCAGGCGTTCCCATAAAGACAATGCGCAGCGGCATGGCAACCCCTTACATCGGCGGCACGCCTGCGCGCTAGTCGCGCCCCTGTTTCTTAAACTTGCGGATGATCATGTCGCGTTTTAGCCGCGACAAGAAATCGATGATGAGATGACCATCGAGATGATCCAGTTCATGCTGAAGCGCGGTTGCTAGCAACCCTTCAGCCGCCAACTCTTGCTGCTTCCCCGCGCGGTCGATGTAACGCACCGTCACGGTCTCCGGGCGTTCAATCTCGACCCGCACATCGGGGATCGACAAACAACCTTCCTCATAAAGCCGGGTGGTGGACCCAAGCTTGATGATTTCGGGATTGATCAGGCACAGCGGTTTTTTGTCTTCGCCATCGTCAGCGGTGTCTATGACCACGATGCGGCGCGGCTGGCCGACCTGGATGGCGGCGAGGCCAACGCCGGGGGCGGCGTACATGGTCTCCAGCATATCGTCCATGAGCTTGAGAACGGCGCTATCGACACGCTCCACCGGCTCCGAGATTTTCCGGAGGATGGGGTCGGGGACGGTGATGATTTCCAAGACTGACATGGCGCTGACATAGGAAAGTGTTTAGGCCCGGTCAATGCGGATCGCTGACGCAATTTCATCCAGTCACAGTTAATCTGCGACAAGGCCGATAACAGCAAGGCCTTGCCCGCTTTTTGGGGCTAAGCGGACCTCGGCGCTGCCGTCAAACTCACAACTTGAGATCAAAACGCCGCGCCCGTTGTCTTGACCTGATCCGCCCGGAACCGCGCCAACCAGCAATTCCAGCGGTGAGCCCGCGTTGCGCCGCAAGGCAAAGTTGCCGCCGTCGCACGCCAGACTGCACTTGCTGACGTCATTTTGCCAGCCTTTGCACTGCGCCCGGGCCTCCGCATAGAGCCGCCCGCCCGCCACCACAAGCAGCCGGAAATGGGCGCCGGATTCGTCAGGATGAGTCCCCGCCGTCTCTGGCTGTGTCAGCGCGGCGCGGATATCACCGTCGGGCTTGGCCAGGATGATCAGCATGTCGGTGACGGCCACGCGCTCAGCTTTGGTCGCGTTCGCTTGCATGAGCTCGACCTCGGCCGAGCCAAGGCTAGCGCGATTTTGAACAATGAATTCCATGGTCGCACGTTTTTGCGGCGGCTTGGCTTTGAGCTGGCCACTGCACACCAGCATGGCCGTGGCCGCGAACAGGAATGTCAGATGTAAACGCATAGGATCGAACCCAGATGGATGAGCGCCGCAATTCGCAGGTGCGGCCATCACATTGCGACGACCCATATGGTCATACACGCGGGCGGAAACGCTGCAAATCCCGGAACGCGGCACGGTCAATTCTTTTTGGCCGCGTTCCTGGGATCATCGCAAAGGCACGTAGAGACGCCTATTCTTTGGCGGTGTCGCCAGCCGGTGGTTGCGTGCTGTCAGATGGATCTGAACTGGCATCGGGTGCCATGTCGGTCGCGCCCTCGTCGGTCGATGGTGCCGTGGAGCCCGTCGTCGTTGGTGCGCCAGCATTTCCGGCCGGAGGTGCATCGACGGCTGGCTGCGCGTCATCAGCAAATGCTGGGCTGAATGCGAGCACAGCTAAGATAGCCGCAGCTGCGGCTCCCAAAATTCCGTTTTTTTCCATGTCGTTCGTTCCTTTCTCTGGCTGCAAGCCCCGGTGTCACAAGAGAAACGCCCATACCCCGCTCGCTAGGCCTCACGCGGTCCGAGGGACTGACTCAAGCGTCCACCTGGATCGGAGCAACAATGAGGCGCCGCGGCGAGACCGATGGCAGCCGCCATAGCTGTGAGCTTTGCCTGGAAAGCGGGCAAAATTCTACAATGCCTTGATATTACTCGTGCCGGATGGCTGCAGCCAGGGCGGCATGTGTGTCTTCAACTGGCTGCCACCCCGTGGCTCGAAAAGCACGGGTGTCCACAATCAGATCACCAAACAGACGCGCCGCTGCTTTTTGCCGGCCAGAAGCACGCAGCGCCAGTCGCAAAGCGAGCGCCGGAACCGGCAACACGCGCGGGCTCCGCTCCAATCCTTCGCGCAAGGCGCAGATGATCTGCGCGACTGTAAAGGGCGTGTCATCGGCGACGAGATACGTTCCGTTGGCGGCGGCCCCACTCTCAAGGCTATGTTGAATGGCGCTGCCTAAATTGCCGAGGCTCAGAATCGAGCGCCGGGCTTTGAGCCGCCCGAAGGGCAAAGGCCACGGCGAACGCGCAAGTTGGAACAGTGATCTCATGTTGCCTTTGACTCCGGGCCCATAAACCAGAACGGGTCTGAGCGATACCCAGCGCGTCGCGCTGCCATGAAGCACTTCTGCCAACGCCTGCTCAGCGGCGAGCTTAGACCGGCCATAAGCATCGACGGGCTCGGGCATCATAGCCTCCGTCACGACCATGGGCGATGATGGTCCAGTTTGCGCTCTGACTGATGACAGAAACACGACGCGTTTTACGCCTGCCGAACGGGCAGCTTCTGCCAGCCGCCGCACCGAGACAGCATTAATCTCCATGTAGGCCTGTTCGGACAACTCTTTGTCCGCGTGGGCGATACCGGCGAGATGCACAACGTGGCTGACACCAGAGAGCAGCGGCCGCCACGAGATCCGCGCCAGATCCGGCAGCGTGCAAACCTCGACACCTCGCTGCATGAGGCCTTGCGGCACACCGCGCGCGGCGGCACGGACCTGCCAGTTCTGACTTGCGAGATGGCGCACGAGATGGAGGCCTATGAAGCCGGACGCTCCGGTGACAAGCACGGTCCCGCGCGCGGTCACGGCAAGCCCAGCGCGCCGCGCAACGCGGCGTTGACGGCGATCTGATCAAATTGCCGTTCAGCTTTGGCGCGGCTGGCGCGGCCCATTGCAGGCAGCAGATCCTTATGGCGAAGAATGCGCCGGAACGCTTCGGCCAAGGCCTTGGCGTCGCGTGGGGCCACCACAATGCCGTTGACGGTTTCGTCCGCCGTCTCACGCGATCCTGGCACATCGGCCACGATCACGGGACGGCCTGCAGCCATGGCCTGCAGCACCCCGGCTGGCATGCCCTCGTTGTAGGACGGCGCGACGAACACGTGAGCGCGCTGGATCAGGGGCCCGAGATCGGGCACGTCGCCCAAGAACTCAACGGCGCCTGCAAACGTGATCAACTCATCGGCCTTCAGCGCGCCGTCACCCGAACCTTCCGGCCCGGCCAGCAGGAATTGCGCTGCCAGACCCTCGGCTTTCACCGCACGGGCCGCTTCGCAGAATTCACGGACACCCTTATTCCGGTCGAGCCGCGCCGCACACGCGAAGACGAGAGCATTGCCGGTACCTGGACTAGCAAGGCCAGCCATTGCTGCCAGATCCGCGCCAGCTCCCGGAACTTGAACGATTTTGTTGCTGTCCGCGGTCAATATAGCCGCCTTAATCGCTCGCAAATCATCGCGATTGTGGACGATGATCTTCTGGCAAGATTTCGCGGCCCTCAGCAGACCCGCCGCAACTTTACGATCCGCAAGCTCACTCACAATCAGGGCGATATTGGGGACGCGGGCTTGTTTGAGGGCAGCGACTGCAAAAGCTGTGATCTCCGCGCCAAACACGAGGACGGCGTGGGGATGACAGTCCTTAATGCGGGCAGATAACA
>JAYTQI010000021.1:0-5625 GCA_043746825.1 Hyphomicrobium sp.
AACAACAATGGACGCGAAGACGTTCGACAAATCAAAACTGCCAAGCCGTCACGTGACGGAGGGTCCGTCGCGCGCGCCGCACCGCTCGTACTATTACGCTATGGGTCTGACCGAAGAAGAGATCCACCGGCCCTTCGTTGGCGTGGCGTCGTGCTGGAATGAAGCCGCGCCGTGCAACATTTCTCTGATGCGTCAGGCCCAGTCGGCCAAGGCTGGCGTCAAGGATGCTGGCGGCACACCACGCGAATTTTGCACCATTACCGTAACTGACGGCATAGCCATGGGCCACCAGGGCATGAAGTCGTCGCTGGTCTCGCGCGAAGTCATCGCCGATTCCATTGAACTCACCATGCGCGGCCATTGTTACGACGCGCTCGTCGGCATTGCGGGATGCGACAAGAGCCTGCCCGGCATTATGATGTCGATGCTGCGCCTCAATGTGCCGAGCGTCTTCATGTATGGCGGCTCGATTTTGCCGGGCCGGTATAAAGGCCGCGACGTGACCGTTCAGGACATGTTCGAAGGCGTCGGTATGCATTCGGCTGGCAAGATGACGGACGCGGAATTGCACGAACTTGAATGCGTCGCGTGTCCCTCGGCTGGCTCGTGTGGCGGCCAGTTCACGGCCAACACCATGGCGTGCGTTTCCGAGGCCATTGGCCTTGCGCTGCCGGGTTCCGCTGGCGCGCCGGCGCCTTACCTGTCACGCGATGAATACGCCGTTCAAAGCGGCAAGGCGGTCATGAAGCTGCTCGCACTTGGAATCCGCCCGCGCGATATCTGCACCCGAAAGGCCTTTGAAAATGCCGCGATTGTGGTGGCTGCAACCGGCGGCTCGACCAACGGCGCGCTGCATCTCCCCGCCATGGCGCACGAGTGCGGCATTGATTTTGATCTCTTTGATGTCGCGGAAATCTTCAAGAAAACACCGTATATCGCGGACTTGAAACCCGGCGGCAAATACATCGCCAAGGATGTCTACGACATCGGCGGCGTGCCGCAAATTCTCAAAGCGCTGCTGGAAGGCGGCGTCTTGCATGGCGACTGCATAACAGTCACCGGCAAAACCATGGCTGAGAATCTGAGCTCCGTGACCTTCAATACAGACCAGAAGGTCATCTATCCGGTCTCGAATCCGATCACGCCAACTGGTGGTGTTGTCGGACTCAAGGGTTCGCTCGCGCCTGATGGCGCCATCGTCAAAGTTGCGGGCATGAGCAACCTCAAATTCCGTGGCCCGGCCCGCTGCTTCGATTGCGAGGAAGACGCCTTCGCCTGTGTGCAAGACCGCGCCTACAAAGACGGCGAAGTGTTCGTCATCCGCTATGAGGGCCCTAAAGGCGGTCCTGGAATGCGCGAGATGCTCTCAACCACGGCGGCGCTTTATGGCCAGGGTGCGGGCGACAAAGTTGCCCTCATCACAGACGGGCGGTTCTCGGGTGCCACACGCGGCTTCTGCGTTGGCCACGTCGGGCCTGAGGCTGCCGTTGGCGGTCCTATTGGCCTCGTCAAGGATGGCGACATCATAGCGCTTGATGCGGTGAATGGTACGATTGAACTCGAAGTCGATGTGGTGGAGCTGGAAAAGCGCCGCAAGACCTGGAAACTCCCGCCCAACATGTACCAGTCGGGCGCGCTGAAGAAATTTGCAGACCAAGTGGGTCCGGCGCGCTACGGCGCCGTGACCCATGCGGGCGGAAAGGCTGAAGTACTCTGCTATGCGGACATCTAACTTTATGCTCGCAGCACTGCTGATGATGATGGCGCCTGCAGCCGTTGCTGCTGGCGGCGGCATCACGTTTCGTTCGCCTGAAGACGCGTTGCGCCAAGGCATCGCCGCTTTCAATGGCGGTTATTACGAGCTGGCCATGCCGGCGCTCGAAGTGGCAGCCGATACAAACCCGGCGCTCGGCGCGTTTTATTTAGCCCGTATCTACTCCGACAATGAGGGTGCCTACACAGATCACGCCAAGGCGTTTCAGATTTTCAAGAAGCTCGCCGATGATCTCCAAGACACCGATCCTGACGACGAGGAAATGGCGCCGATTGCGGCCAAATCTCTAACGGTGGTCTCGGTTTATTTGCGCGAGGGCGTTGCTGATGCTGGCGTCAAGCCTGATGTGCCAGCCGCCAACCGTGCCCTCCAGCGCGCGGCGCTGACCTTCAACAATGAAGATGCACAGTTTGAGCTCGCCAAAGTGCTTCTTCGTGGCGAAGGCCCCGATATTACGCTGACTGGCGATGATCCCAATCGCAAGATCGAGAATGGCCGTCACTGGCTGTCGCGCTTGTCGCGCAGCGGCCATTCAGGTGCGCAAGCGTTCCTTGCTGATCTGTTGTGGCGCGGTAAGTACGTGCCCCAGGATCAGATTGGCGCATTGAACCTGATCGACGTCGCCGTTGCCAACGCTCCATTGCGCGAGCGCGTTTGGATCGATGACATCTATCAGAACATTTATTGCAACGCTGGCGAGGGCGTGCGCGCGCAGGCCACAGGCCGCGTGGCCGAATGGCATGACCGCTACGGCCGTCACGCAGAGCAGCGCGCTGACAAGACGACAGGCCTTGACGAGTTGGCCGTGGACCCGGTGCGGACGTGCGCCAATGGCGAGCCGGTACGCCCAATCCAGACACAGGCCAAGGTGACCCAGCCAGTCCCGCTTTCGGATAGCCCAGTTGTGACGCCGCAGGCCGCGCCGCGCGTGACAAGCCCGGGCCAGGGGCGCGGCATCGGCGTCGATATAGGCATCGGCTTTGCGCCGGATAATCATTGACGTCTTAGCAGTTTAGCTCCACCCACACTGGCACATGGTCAGAGGGTTTCTCAGTCGCGCGCTGGGCTTTGTCGATGCCGCAGTTGCGCATCATGTCGGCAGCTTCGGGTGACAGCAAAATATGATCGATGCGGATGCCATCGTCCTTTTGAAATGCCCCTGCCTGATAATCCCAAAACGTATAGACGCCAGGGCCGGGATGATGGGCGCGCACGGCGTCGGTAAAGCCAAGACCTAATAGTGAGCGATAGGCGCCGCGGCTCTCGGGCTGGTAAAGCGCATCATTGACCCAGGCTTCGGGACGCTTGGCGTCGTGCGGATCAGGAATGACATTGTAGTCGCCGAGCATGAGAAACGGGATTTCGTCATTCAACAATCTAGCGGCGTGGGTTTTGAGGCGCGCCATCCAGCTAAGCTTGTAGGAAAATTTCTCGGTGCCGAGTGGATTGCCGTTGGGCAAATACAGGCAGGCCACGCGGATGAGTTTTTTGCCCGATGGCACGAGTGCCTCGATCCAACGCGATTGCGGATCTCCGTCATCGCCGGGCAAACCGCGTGTGACATCTTCGAGTGGTGTTTTAGAGAGAATGGCGACGCCGTTGAAGCCCTTCTGGCCGTGGGTCGCGACGTTGTAGCCAAGCTCTTCAAAAGCTTCGCGCGGGAAACCTTCGTCAACCGATTTGATTTCCTGCAGGCACACGACATCGGGCTTGGCGTCGCGCAAATACGCGACCGCCGTTTCGAGCCGGGCCTTGACGCCGTTGATGTTCCAAGTGGTGATGATCATGGGGAGGATGTGTGCCACTGGTTCTTGGGGAATGCAAACGGGGTAGGCGCTGAGCCGTCGCCACGCCCGGCGCAAGGCAGCGTGAGGGACGCAAGATGTTCGGTCTATGAACCAGTGCAGACCGGCTGTGCAACCGAAAATGGTGTTCGCGATGCTCAGAAAGTGCACAGGATTTCTGGTCTATTCCACTAGGATGCTTTAATGATCTCGGACTTTCGGAGACTGAAACTGCCATGGAAGAACGCCCGAAGCTTCCCTACTACGATCCAGACTATTGCCTGAAAATCGCCAAGCGGGCGGCGGCCATTTGCGTTGGTTTTCTAATTTTCGAGTTGCTTGTTCTGCTTGTCGTTGATCCGCGCTCTGGTCGCTGTCCAGGCTGGGCCCAACTCGCCGATGACGGCAAGTTCGCATCGTTTTGGATTTTCGTCGCATTTGCAGCGCCATCAGCATTCTGGATTTGCTACGTTGTTTTTTACTGGGATTATTATTCTCAGAAAACGTACGACGACATAGCCTACAAACAGCAGACATTTCCTTTCCTGAATTTCTTCAAAAAGCCTATGCATGCTCCGAGAGAACTCAATATCGAGCAAGTATTTCTTCTTAACTTCAACAGACTATTTCTCGAAGTGTGCATAGCTTGGTGCCTATTCTGCGCCATTCCCATTTTCCTGATGGCCACTAGCTGCACGAGCGTCCCGAGATATTTCGGATTCTAGCGGCTTCAATCGCTTCGTAAAACCGCATCCCAGATGTGCACGTCGCCGCCTTCGATGATGCGTGCGGTTATCCCGCCGTGGCCGCGAACCGCATTGTAGCCGCCGGCTCCAAGTGCCGCCTCCATGCGGCTGCAGGGCGCGCAGTCGCCTGAATACTCGAGTAAAGCGGCGCCGAGGCGGAAGCGGCGGCCCTTCAAGGCCACCAAATTCATGCCCACGGTCACAAAGTTCCTGCGCAGCAAATCGGGCGGGACCTCGCTGCGGCCGAGATACGATGCAATGGCGATCAAGGATTCCGCCGCAATGAATGTGGCCTGCCGCGCGCCGTTGTGACTGGTGCGATAGCGGTCGCCCTCGATGCCACGGCCTGCAATAAGGGTTGCCGAGTTTGGCGTCAGCATCACTTCCGCGCGGCCAGGTCGCAAGCCGATCCACTGCAATTTTCCTGGTTTCAGCGGACTATTGAGCAATTGCCCTAGCGGTGTGTCTTGCAATTTCGTCACGCGTTGGGACCTCAGTCTCTGGTCTTGGTTGTTGGGTTATCCCACAAGGGGACTTCCAAGTGGTCGCGCCCGAGCGCAGAGCGGCCTAGCCCAACCCACGTTTCCCGTTTTGGCAACTAGGGATGCGAGGACGTTTTATGTTTCCAAAAATCTCACAGCATAAACCGGCGGCAGACGGGCGGCGGTTGAGGACCAGCTTTCCCCCTGATCATCGGAGGCCCACAACCCGCCAGTGGTTGAGCCCATCACAAGATCATCGCCAGACGAACTGACATCGAGGCCGTGGCGGTAGACAATGTCGTAAGACGGCTCTTTGGGCAGGCCCTTCTTTAAGGTCTTGAAGGTTTTGCCGCCGTCGGTTGTGCGCGTCACCACGAACTTACCATCAGTTGGAATGCGTTTCTCGTCCTTGATCTCGGGGACGAACCAGGCGGTATCATGATCATGCGGGTGCACAGCAACCGCGAAACCGAACGAGGATGGTTTCACTTTCATCATCTCGTGCCAAACTTTGCCGCCGTCATCGGAGCGGAAGATGCCGTTGTGATGCTGGATCCACATCCTATCGGGATGCGACGGTGCTTGCACGAGGCGGTGGCAGTCTTGGCCATTGGGATTGAACTTGTGCTCCTCCGGCGCGTGGTCCTGCCACATGCCGGTGTTGTCGTTGCTCCAAGTTTTTCCCGCGTCACGCGTCATCCAGACGCCGCCACTTGATACCGCGACGCGGACGATTTTGGCATCGCGTGGGTCAACACAGATGGAGTGAATGCCGGGCAGATCGGCGCCGCCGCCCATCCAATGCACACGCTTGGGATCGTTCCACAGTGAGGAGATCA
>JAYTQI010000022.1:0-2569 GCA_043746825.1 Hyphomicrobium sp.
ATCAAGAGGCCCGCAATCGCGGCGGCATAGCCCCACAGCGCTTGCCCACAGGCGGCTTTTTCGCTGCCCGCCGCTACGAGGTTTCCGCACGCCGCGTTATCAACCACGGCGTTGGCGAAGTAGGGCGCAAACAAGAATGTCTGGACCAGCGTGTAATAGGGCTGCGCCGACCAATCATACAGCATCCACGAGATGCGGGCGCGCAACGGCGCGCGGGTGATCGTCTCGCCCGTTGCATTTGCTGGTAGTATGGTTGCTGCCGTCGCCATTGCCATTCCCCCGGAGGCGCTTCTTCGGTGGGCGTTCTAGCATAATTTGAGTGGATCGGCTGCTACCGTGCTGAACGTCATCCTCGAACGCGCTAACCTCTTTGCGATGCGCGTTCGGGGATTCAGCGTTTTATGCGCCGAAGGCTCTACATATATAGCGTCTGCGGCGATTCTTACCCTGGATCCCCAAATCGCTAAGCGGCTTAAGAGGCCAGACGCAATTTGAGGATGACGTTCGCGCGGCGACTACGACGGCAGCCGCGTTATCAGTTCAGCACGATCAGATGATCGGGCAGTTCGTTCGTGTTGGCGCGCCCGGGCGGAAAGTGCTGGGCCAGGTATTTGCCCGAACGCTCAATCGCGCCAACGAAGCCGTCGGCGGCCTTGCCGTCTGATATGTGCGAGGTTAGCTCGTCGACGATCTCCTGCCAGGTCCCGGCCGGGACACGCTCGTCAATGCCTTTGTCGGCCAGAATTTCGGCGTGGCGTTCCGCGACCGACACAAAGATTAACACCCCAGTGCGGCCTTCTGTGGTGTGCAGGTTCTGGACGATAAATTGCTCAGTGGCGCGCCTGTGAGCGTGCTCAGTGCGAATCGATTTTGGCACAAGGGCAGTGCGGATGTGCTTAGGCCACAACATTGCGAGAAGCGCCAGAAACACCATGAGCTGGATCAGAAAAATCCACTGCACCGGAACCCATGTGAAATGGATCAGGGGCCAGGGAATGAGAAGTGCTACCAGCGCCGCCCACATAAACGGCACATAGAGATAGCTGTCGCTGGCATCCGCCACGACTGCGACGATCTCGCCCGAAGTTTTACGCTCAGCCGCCGTGATGGCCGCTGAGATGCGCTCTTCTTCTTGGGCTGAAAACAGGCTCATATTACGTCAACTTTCTTTCGTCCGCTCTCTCGTAAATCCCGTCGTCTCGCGATTCATTTCACTCACCAGTCACCCGAAGCGCCGCCGCCGCCAAAGTCGCCGCCGCCCCCAGACCAGCCGCCGCCACCTCCGCCGCCACTGGACCAGCCGCCGCCCCAATCACTTGAGCCGCCCGGAATGATGATCGGCCCGCTATAGCCTCGGCGGCGTGCTTGGCGGCGGCCATCAGGACCAATGGTTTGCGCCATCTGTTGTTCTGACCGATAATTCAGCCAAATAATCAAGGCGATTATAGCGATCCATACCGCCAAATGTATGAACACGGTTGGGTCGCTTTGAGGCGCGCGGCCGCCTTTGGCGCGGTTTTTGACCTCTTCGGCATCACCGAGAAGCACGGCCTTGATGTCGCGCACACCATCCCGAATGCCGCCCGAGAAGTCGCCGCGCCGGAACTGCGAGAGAATGGCATTCTGAATGATGATCTTCGACATGGTGTCGGTCATCACCGGTTCCAAGCGGCGGCCAACCTCAATGCGGACCTTTTTTTCATTTGGCGCGACAATCAGCAGGATGCCGTTGTCCTTGCCCTTCTGGCCGATTTGCCATTTGCGGGCGAGACCGATGCCATAATCCTCGATCGCGTAACCCTCAAGCGAGGGCACGGTCACAACCGCGATCTGGTCGGTGGATTTCAATTCGAGGGCTGCAAGCTCGGCTTCGATCTGGGCGCGGTCTTCTGGTTTCAACAGATGAGCGTTGTCGGTGATGCGGCCTGCAAGCTCGGGATAATTGGGCGCGGCAGACGCTGGCGCAAAATACCCAAGATAGAACATAACAGCGAGAAGGAGAGCGTAGAGCGCACTCTCCCTCGTGTTCCGGGCAAAGCCCTTATCCCAAGCGTTTGCGATGGCAGTCGCCATGTCAGGCCGTCCTCAGAGAGGCGCGCTTACTTCTTGTTGAAGTCGACCTTCGGGGTTTTCTGCTCTTCGGCAGGGATATCGAATGACGCCATTTCCTTGGACGTTGGATACATAAACGACTTCCACCAGCGGCCGGGAATGGTGCTGATCTCGGTGTTATATGCCTGCACTGAACTGATATAGTCGCGGCGTGCGATACCAATACGGTTCTCAGTGCCTTCCAGCGCGCTCTGCAGTGCTAAGAAGTTCTGACCCGATTTGATGTCAGGGTATTTCTCAGCCACCACCATTAAGCGGCCAAGCGCGCCGCCGAGTGAATTCTGGGCTTCCTGGAACTTCTTCATGGCTTCCGGATTGGTGATGATATCAGCCGGTATCTGCATGCTGGTGGCCTTGGCGCGCGCTTCTACGACCTGTGTCAGCACTGACTTTTCCTGCTCGGCGAAACCTTTGACCGTCTCGACAAGGTTTGGAATCAAGTCTGTGCGGCGTTTGT
>JAYTQI010000023.1:0-13158 GCA_043746825.1 Hyphomicrobium sp.
GACGACGCGGTGGAAAAGCTTGAGAAGCGGGTGCGCCGTTACAAGAGCCGGATCAAGGATCATGCCCCTGCCCGGTCCGGCGGCGGACGCAAAGGGAATATCGACGCTCGCGACTACGTTGTGAGCGGTGGCGACGACGAGCAGGAACAACGCACCGAAGACCATCCGCTGATTATCGCGGAAACGGAGCGGCGCATTGAAGAACTAACGGTCGGGGAAGCGGTTATGCAGCTCGACCTATCTGAAGCGCCTTTTATGATTTTTCGAAACGCTGGTCATGGCGGCTTGAACGTCGTGTACCGGAGACCTGATGGCCATATCGGCTGGATCGACGCGGCACCGAAGCCGCAGGCCAGCGCAAACGGGGCGCAAGTCTCGAAAGTACGTTAACTGCGTTTCTCATTGGATGCCGGCACGCTAGATGCATTGTCATTTTGCGGACAAAAAAATCCGCTAAAGACGCGTCATGAACAGAGCAGGATGGACGACCATGGACCTTGGGGATCTCCTGACGAGAGACGGCATTATTCCGGCTCTCAAGGTGGAAGATAAAAAGCAGCTTCTGCAAGAGCTTGCAAACCGCGCCGGAAAAATAACGGGGCTGCAGCCGCGTGAAATATTCAACGCGCTTTTGCAGCGTGAGCGCCTGGGCTCTACGGGGCTCGGCCGCGGCATCGCAATTCCGCATATCAAACTAGCTGCCGCAAAAAGCATCACCTGCCTGTTTGCCCGGCTCGAAAAGCCGGTTGCTTTCGAGAGCAACGACGGAGAGCCGGTGGATCTCGTGTTCTTCCTTCTGGCGCCTGAGCATGCTGGCGGCGATCACTTAAAAGCTTTGGCACGCATTTCGCGCATCGTTCGCGACCCCGTCTCTGTCGAGCGCCTGCACGCCGCCAAGGACTTGGAAGCCTTGAAGCGAATCTTGACGGCCGGCAGCGAGTCTCACGCGGCCTGAACGCAATTCAAGTTTACAAGAATTATTGGTGCTGCGCGGTTACCGCCGGTACCATTTTTTATTGAAGAAGTCCGAGCCAGATGCTGGTCAACAGCAGACCGCCCATAAAGGCGCGGTAGAGCGCGAATGGCCAAGTGGAAAATCGCTCAAGCACTTTCAGCAGCGTCCAAATTGCGAAGAACGCCGAGATCGAAGCCACTAGCAATCCAAAACCCAGCACCGACCAGCCCTGCATATCCAGATTGGCTTTGTGCAACTCCCAAAGCTCTTTGAGACCGGCTGCCGCAATAGCTGGCAACCCGAGTAGAAACGAGTAGCGCGCCGCCTCCTCACGCTTCATGCCCAGAAACAAAGCCGCTGTCAGTGTGGATCCTGACCGCGAGACCCCGGGGATCAGCGCGCCAACTTGTGCGAGCCCAACAACAAAAGCATCACTCAATTTGATGTCTTCGAGGGCGCGGGTGTGGCGCGCCAGAATTTCAGCTAATGCCATCAAGCAGCCCATGACGATACACGACCAGCCGATCACGGTCAGACTGCGCAGGGGTGAATTACAGGTATTCAGCGCCTTTGATAACAGAAGGCCGCCAATCACAATCGGGATCGTGCCAAGAATGATGCCCAACGCCAAACGAAACCATTGATCGGAAAAATCGCGCCGCACCAGCGCTGAGACGGAATGGGTGACAAGATCGCGGACGTCGCTCCAGAAATAGCTGATGACGGCCGCTAGAGCTGCCAGCTGCATCGCGGCTGAAAACGCCGAGCCCGGGTCTGGCCAGCCAAGCAGTGCCGGCACAATCCGCATATGCGCGGTTGACGAGATCGGCAGCAGCTCAGAGATGCCTTGCACAACGCCAAGAACCGCGACTTTGCCGTAGCCAAGCGCCACGAAGCCCGTATCTATGCCCTGTGTACAGGCTTCGGCCATGTTGTTGTCCCCAGATGCCGCGAGTATTTTTGTGTACGACGTAAAGCTTAGCAGAATTCGCAGCTCTTAAGTGGCGCAGACCTGCAACACACATCCTGTCCCATCAGCTAGACAGATCGCAAGCGTTGCAAGCGAATCATTTAAGTTGCAACTTCATGCTTGACCTCAAACTCACCCAATACCGGCTTTGCCCGCGCTCGCGCTCCGTCCGCCTGAGTTTAGCGGAGTATGGACTTGAGGCCGAGCTGATTGATGAAAACCCGTGGGAATGGCGGGCTGGATTTTTGGCCAAGAACCCTGCTGGTGAGTTGCCAGTCCTTGAGATGAAAAACGGGCTGACGTTGTGCGGCGTCTATTCCATCTCGGAATTTATAGCTGAAGAAGTCCGCGCCACTGCCTCGAACGGGCGGACACCCGCCTTGTTTCCCGGTAACCGTGAAGAGCGCGCCGAGGTCCGCCGCCTTGTTGATTGGTTCCATGGTAAATTCGACCGCGAAGTGTCGCGCGAGTTACTGTACGAAAAAGTCACCCAACGCATGCGGCCAACCAACCCCTCTGCGCCCGACGTTGAAATCTTACGCGCTGTCAAAAGCAATCTCAGATATCATTTGTCGTACCTCAGCTATCTGGCGGAGTCGCGCCGCTGGCTAGCGGGTGATGAAATGAGTTTTGCTGATCTTGCCGCCGCCGCGCATATCTCAACGGTCGATTACTTGGGTGAAATGTTATGGGACGAGTATCCAGCCGCGAAGACTTGGTATGTGAAGGTGAAATCGCGCCCGTCATTCCGCTCCCTGCTCGCCGATCGTGTGCCTGGTTCCCCACCCCCGCTGGCCTATACCGATTTGGATTTCTAAGCTTTGATTTGCGCGGAGACCGCGCGTGATGGCCGCAGCAACCACAGACCTCAAAGCGTTTCTCAAACGCGAAGCCGAGGCACTCGGGCTTGATTGCTTGGGCGTGACCGGGCCTGCTGCCATTCCGGGTGCTGCCCCGCATCTCAGGGCATTTGTCGGCAACCAACGCCACGGCGATATGGCATGGATGGCAACGACACTGGAGCGTCGCGCGAACCCAAGCATGCTGTGGCCGGAGGCGCGCTCTGTCATCATGATTGGCCAAAGCTATGCGCCGGACATCGATCCGCTGCTAGCACTTGAAGATAAGAGCCGGGCCGCGATTTCCGTTTACGCCAAAGGCCGCGACTATCACGATGTTCTGACGGGCAAGATCAAGCAGCTTGCGGGCGCGTTGCAAAGGCGCTCGGGCGCGGACGTCAAAGTCTTTGTCGATACTGCGCCATTGATGGAAAAACCGTTGGCGGTTCAAGCCGGCCTTGGCTGGCAGGGCAAACACACCAACCTTGTTTCGCGCCAACATGGCTCGTGGCTATTTCTTGGTGCGATTTTGACAACAGCCGAAATCGCGCCCGATGTGCCCGAAGCAGATCACTGCGGCTCGTGCCAGCGTTGCCTTAACGTGTGCCCGACGAAGGCGTTTCCAGCGCCGTATCAGCTCGATGCCCGGCGTTGCCTGGCCTATCTCTCAATTGAACACAAGGGCCATATCGCTCGCGAATTCCGCGCTCCTATGGGCAATCGCGTATTTGGCTGTGACGACTGCCTGGCTGTTTGCCCGTGGAACAAGTTCGCGTCTGCCGCGCGCGAGCAGAAGTTCGCGGCGAGCCAAGCCACGGATAACCCGCCTCTGGCCGAGATCCTCGAACTCGATGACGCCATGTTCCGCGCCCGCTTTGCGGGGACACCTGTCAAGCGCACGGGGCGCGACAGAGTTGTGCGCAACGCGCTGATCGCTGCGGGAAATTCTGGCGATGCTACGCTTCTCAACCAAGTCGAGCCCTTGCTACTTGACGCTTCTGCGCTCATTAGGGCGATGGCGGTGTGGGCATTGAGCCAACTTGCAAGCGCAGGCCGGTTCCGTCACAAGCGTGACGCGTCTATGGCCCACGAGACTGACGCAGATGTGCGCGCTGAATGGCAGCCGCTAAATTGTGAGACGGCATGAACCATCTTTTTTGCTTTGGTCTTGGATACAGCGCGGGCGTGCTCGCCAAACGGCTGGCTTCTCGCGGTTGGACAATTAGCGGCACATCGACTTCGGTCCAAGGCGTCGAGCGGATCAAATCAGCTGGTTATCACGGCTACGTTTTTGATGGCAGGAGTGCCCCCGCAGACATTAGCGCCGCCATCAAAGCCGCAACCCATATTTTGTTGTCCATCCCACCGAGCGCTACAGGCGATCTGGCTCTTGCGCAATTTGCTGATGATTTGGCTCATAGTCCGCACCTCGCCTGGATTGGATACTTCTCAACCGTTGGCGTCTATGGCGATGCGCATGGCGGCTGGGTCGATGAGACGACACCAGCCAAGCCAACGTCCGAACGTGGCCTGCGCCGCTTAACAGCCGAGACGCAATGGACCGAGTTTGCCCACCGCAACGGTAAATCTGTCGCAATCTTTCGCTTGCCGGGCATCTATGGCCCAGGCCGCAGCGCGATTGAGGACGTGCGTGAGGGCACGGCGCGGCGCATCATTAAACCGGGGCAAGTCTTCAATCGCATCCATGTCGCGGATATTGCAAACGCTGTTGAGGCTGCGATATCCAGGCCGCACGTGACAGGTATTTTTAACGTCACGGATGATGAACCGGGCCCACCCCAAGACGTCGTCAGCTATGCTGCGGAACTTTTAAAATTGCCGCCGCCACCAGACATCGATTTTGTAAACGCCGAGCTTTCTGCCATGGCACGCAGCTTCTACTCCGAGAGCAAGCGGGTCAGAAATACCCGTCTAAAGAATGAGTTGGGCGTTCAGCTTCAATATCCGTCTTACCGCGAAGGTCTTAAGAGCATCTTGAACCACAGTGGGCAACAATTTAGCCCTTAATCCACACGGCTTCCGTCTTTCGGCCCGAATGTGGCGGCAAAGATGCCAGATGCGGCGAGCTGCGGGGCCGCCACGAGCATAAGCATTTCGAGGGGCATCTGAGGGTCACATGCGGCGAACTATTTGTTGTCTCATTTCCGGTATTTCAGCGTCCTTGTTTTTAAGTTTACCGGCCAGCTCTGAAATGGCCAGCCCGGCGCATCTGTTGGCCGAGAAATTCGCGCAAGAACCAGACAAACCCTTTGCCCCTAAGGCCATGCCTACTGTGGCGCCGCCCGCTGCGAAGCCTTATGCCACCAAGTCTGCGGTGGCTAAACCGACGTTCCAACGTGCGCCAGCTCCAGGTCCCGATTACGAGCAGGAAATGCTCGGTGCCGCCCGCGCCGAAGCTGATGCCCGCCGCGTGGCGCAGCAGGCGCCTAGTCCACAACCTGCTGCAACGGCAGCGCCAACCGCAGCGCCCGCGATCGCTAAGCCCGCTGCAGCTTCTCCCGCAGCTAGCATCCAAGCGGCCGTGAAACCTTCCGCAGTCGTAGCGGCGCCACCGCCGGTGGCTGCGGCCACCACAGGAGCACCCACCCGCGTCTCAGTACTCCTTGTTCTAGACCCGCAACTGAATGCAACCGATCAGGCCGCCAGCCAACCATCTCCGGTTCTGTGCTTTAGCGACGATTGCTATGTCAGCGCCGGCGCCGATGGCCCGGCCCACCCGCGCACCCGCGCTGACGCTCTGAACGACAAAGGCTCGACCGGCGATTGCCGTGGCAAGACCCACTGCATCTTCCGTGACGTTACCCTAAAGCCAGGCGCGGAATTGCAAATTATTGATACTACTTTTGGCAAGGCCGGGGCCTCGAAGCCTATCGAAGTTCTACCCGATAAAAGCTGCTCGGTCGTGGAAGGGGAGCTGGATTGCGATCTCACAGTCTCGGGATCCGGATATCGCGCCTGGCTTGTCCCTGAAGCTGTTGCCGCATCCACAACGCCGCTAATTTTAGAAGGCGCGCTCGCCACCGATCTGATCGAGGAAAATGTCTCGCGCACTGACGACCGTTGATTATTCAAGAAGGATCATCTCTCCGATCTCAGCTTTGAGCAATTCGAGGTCTTGCGGGCGCGAGAGGCTGTGATCGCCATCAGGAACTTCGACGAGTTTCACATCCTTGCCTTTGAGGAATGTCATGAGTTCGCGTGTGTGCGCAGGTGGCACGTCGTTATCTTTGAGGCCCTGCAGAATCGTTACTGGCCGCGCGGGTATGAAAGTTTTTCGCGCCAGCAAATGATCGCGGCCCTCCTCAATCAGCTTGCGTGTGATGGCGTAAGGCTCGCCGTAATCGGAAGGGTGGTAGACGACACCTGTATCCACCAGTGCTTTGCGGTCAGCCTCTGACATCTCCTTCCACATCAGCTCTTCGGTCATGTCCCAGGCCGGCGCAATCAACACCATGCTGGCGATGCGGTCGGCTTCATCCTTGTTGTCGCGCATCAGATATTTTAGCATCAGGAGCGCAATGCCACCGCCCATGCTGGAGCCAACGATCACTTGCGGGCCGACTGTCACCTTGTCGAAAACTTCCAGCGCTTCTTCGAGCCAATGACCAATGGTGCCATCTGTGATCTTGCCGCACGAGCGGCCGTGGCCTGAGAAATCGAAGCGGGTGCAGCCGATCTTGTTCTCGCGTGCCCATTCAGCAACGGCGGTTGCCTTGGTCGAGCTCATATCCGACATAAAGCCGGTCAGCCAGAAGATGCCCCGGTCATCGTCGGGCGGCGGCATATCCCATATATACGCGATCTTTCTGGCATTTTTCCCCGTCCCTACGTCCAGCATTTGCGGTTGAACTTCTGGCACCTTAAAGAACCTTTCCTGTGAGGCTGAGACCTCGCCGCTATTTAAGGACCGCAACGTGCCCGATCGCCTGACCGTTCTGCAAGTCATTCCGCGCATGCGAGCGGGTGGGGCGGAGCTTGGCTGCGTTCAGGTGGCGGAAGCTTTGGTCAAGGCGGGACACAGGGCGCTTGTGGCGTCTGAAGGCGGGCAGCTTGTGGACGGACTCGTCAAGGCGGGCGCTGAACACATCGTATTGCCGCTGGCGACGAAAAATCCGGCTGGCTTTTGGCGCAATTCGCGACGTTTGGCGGAGATCATCAAACGCAAGCGTGTTGACATCATTCATGCCCGCAGCCGGGCGCCTGCCTGGAGCGCACTGTGGGCCGCGCGCCAGACCGGCATTGCTTTTGTGACCACCTATCATTCGGAATACTCCGAGCGCAGCCGGATCAAGAATTTTTATAACGGCGTGATGGTGCGCAGCGACAAGGTGATCGCGGTCTCTGATTACATGGCGCACCTCATCCGCACCCGCTATGCGACACCGGAAAGCCGGATCGCGATTGTTCACCGGGCCTTTGATCCGGCGAAGTTTGATCCCGCGCTGGTTACGGCCGAGAGCATTGCAGCTGTCCGCAAATTGTTCGCCGTCACTGAGGGCCAGCGGGTGTTGCTGCTGGCCGGACGGATCACGCCACGCAAGGCCCAGCATAATCTTGTCGAGGCGCTCGGCATTCTGAAAGCGCAAGGCGTCGCCAGCATCGTTGCCGTTTTGGCTGGCGAAGTCGAGAAGCCCGAGTTCCGCGCCAAGCTCGAAGCTGACGCGAGCCGCCTTGGCGTTAACGATTGGCTGCGCTTTCCGGGGCACGTTCAAGACATGGCGGCGGCCTATACGATTACCGATATCTCGCTCAACATCTCAGAGCAGGAGGGCTTGCCGCGTGTCGCCATTGAAGCGCAAGCCATGGGCGTGCCGATGATCGTCTCGGATACGGGCCCGGGACGCGAGGTAGCCCTGACGCCGCCGGATTTTGCACTTAGCGAGGCCTCTGGGCTTCGCGTGCCCTATGGCGATCCCAAAGCGCTGGCTGAGGCGATTGCGACACTGCTGCATTGGCCCGAATCTGAGCGCAAAGCCTGTGGCGCCCGTGGCGCTCAGCATGTGAGAAGCCGCTTTACACTGGAGCAGATGACCTCCAAGACTTTGGCCGTCTATCATGAGGTTATGGCGTCGCGGCGCGGGCAGAGGACGGACTAGCCAATGACCCAGACCATCATCTGCATCAAATGGGGCACACGCTACGGCGTTGAGTTTCTCAATCGCCTGGCCTCCATGATCCGCCGCAACGCCAAGCGGCCAACGCGTCTGGTATGCTTTACAGATAATGCCGATGGTGCCGATCCCTGGATCGAAATTGCACCGCTGCCGCCGATTAACATTCCTGAGCGCGTGGCGTGGACGCCGTGGCGCAAGCTCTCGCTTTGGAAGTACCCACTTCATGATCTCACAGGCGACGTGCTGTTCTTTGATCTGGATGTTGTCGTCACAGGATCGGTGGATGAATTTTTCGATTTTGAGCCAGGGCGCTTTTGCGTCGCTAAAAACTGGACCCAGCCAAAAAGCCGGGTTGGCAATACCTCCGTCTATCGCTTCCCTATGGAGAAGATGAGGGCAATTTTCGATGATTTCAACCGCGACCCGGAAGCTATTTTGGGTAAATTCCGCATCGAGCAGCAGTACATCTCGGCGGTGGCGGACGACATGGTGTTTTGGCCGGAAGAATGGTGCGTCAGCTTCAAACACTCCCTCATGCCGCCCTGGCCGCTGAACTTCGTGATGCCGCCAAAACTGCCCACCGAGACCAAGCTTGTGGCATTCACCGGCAAGCCCGACCCCGATGAAGCCCGCGACGGCATCTGGCCAGTCAAAGCGCAATGGAAGCGGTTCTATAAGCATGTCCGCCCCACGCCTTGGATTGCTGAGCATTGGCGTTAACCGCGCCAGCCTCGACCTTGGGATGTGATTTAGAAGCCATTTTGCCCAAAAATTCGGGCTTTGATAGGTTGTAACGCCGCCCAGCGCTTGACTTAATGCTGAATGTTTCCAATCCTGACCTTGTGCCTGAAACAAGAGTCTCATAGCGCCGCTAACACGCGGCGGCAGGGACTCAACCGGGCACAGTGCAACGTTAGAAGGAGACGGACCATCCGCAAACCTATGCGCCCCGAGCCAGCGAGCCGGGAACCCGCGGGACCTAAGATCAACGACCAGATCCGGGCCCGCGACGTACGCCTGATCGACGAGACTGGCCAGAACGTCGGCGTTGTCCCAAAGATTGACGCCATTGCCCGCGCCGAAGCTGCGAGCCTCGACCTTGTCGAGATTTCGCCCGACGCTGAGCCGCCGGTCTGCAAGATCATGGACTTCGGTAAATACAAATACCAAGAGCAGAAGAAGGCCGCCGAGGCCCGCAAAAATCAGAAGATTGTCGAAATCAAAGAAATCAAGATGCGCCCCGGCATCGACGATCACGATTATGACGTCAAGATGCGGGCCATCAAACGCTTCTTCGAAGAGGGCGACAAGGTCAAGATCACGCTGCGGTTCCGTGGCCGCGAGATGGCCTATTCGCAACTCGGTATGGCCGTGCTCCAGCGCGTCAAGGCGGATGTAGAAACGATCTCCAAGGTCGAGAGCGAGCCGCGCTTTGAAGGCAAACAGATGGTCATGGTGCTGTCGCCGAAGTAGCGCCCCTTACCCCGTCTGGGCGTTGCCGTTCTTGCGGGCTGAGCGGCTCATACGCAGGCGCGCGCGGGTCCAGGCCATATCGAGCAGATCGCGGGCGGCGCGCTCGTGACGGGCGCGGGCCAGACGCCCGGAGGCGGTGCGGCTGGGAATAAGCATCTGCAATGTCAATTCCAGCTGATTGGGATCCGGCGCACCAGCGGCGGCATGAGCGGGCTCGCGGCTGCACGGGCTTTGGGGCGCCGCGTCTATGGGGCCTGCCTGAGCTGATTCCGAGGGCTCGGCGGTCAAGGCAAAGGGGGCATCAAATGTTTTTGGCATGTCCGCTCCATAACTCCGGCGGCGCTGAACCTTGGCAAAAATGCTGCGCTGCTTCTGGATCAATATATTGCATTGCGATACAATACTTAAGTCACACGAGGGCCACAACAAAGCCTTTTCCACGTAAATCAATTTCCAGGTAAATGCTGCATCTGCACACAAGGCGATAAGAGGTTGAGGGCGTGGAGAATTTCGACGCCAAACTGCGAAACCCCAAAATGCCCGCGAGCCAAGGTGTGGGAAAAGCGGCCCACTTGGTTACGGTTCACACAAGGCAACGTAACCTCCAGACGCTGGCGCGCCATCCACCCGGCTTAAAGTGCTTCCAGAAGCTCCCTCGCTGAGCAAGCGGATGGGAGGCGTATCGCTGAGGCTGAGAGAGCGGGGATAACTTTTTTAGTCTTGCCGGAGACGAGCAAGCGAAAAAGGGAATAGGGACTAGGGAATAGGGAATAGGGAATAGGGAAGAGGGAGTAGCGAATGGCGCAGGGTTAACGGCGGCGCGGGCACTCACCACAACGTCTTCCCCGCGCCATTATCTCCACGTCGTCATCTCCGCGCCGCTTTCCCAGCAGCGTCATCTCCGCGCCGCTTTACCAGCAGCGTCATCCCCGCGCCGTCCATGCGCAGCATGGCTCCACCATGACGGCGCGCGGATAGCGCGGCACCGGGAATTCGGCGGGGACCTGTCCAAGCCTCAGTTGAGACTCACCGCTGCGATCTAGCTCAGGCGTGAAGCGTTTCAATCGCAGGCCTGGACGGGTCCCCGCCGTGATTCCGCAGCACTTCGCGCTACGGCGCGGGGATGACGTTGCTGAGAGCGCTGCCCGCACCTCAAGGCGGGCCGGATCCTGCCGGAGGCGGGCGAGAAAACCCAGCGGACCCTTTGGGCCAGCGCGGCGGGGCCGCGTGGGGGGTTGTGTTGAGTTAATGTCAGTTCTATCGAACACGGGAAGGCATTTGCTGCCTCCCCATGCACATTCTGATCTAGTTCATTGACGTCTAACCGACTGAGCCGCTGCCTCCGCAGCGGCGAGAGCGTTGCGCGCCATTGCTAAGCTTGCCAACAGCTGTGCGGCTTCACGCCCCGAAAGATATGGACCTGGCTCCGGCAAGTCTCTGTCGGCTGCCGCCACCACATGTCCAAATTTTTCTCCGGACGAAATTTCTGCAATTCGACCGCCATTGACGCCGAAATAGGCTGCAATGTCATGCTGCCTATCCCCGCGTACCAACATGCCTTTGATGATTGCGGCATCATTGGAGCTTAACGAGATGCCACTGGCCTTTGCACGTTTTGCCATTCTAACCTCCCTATGCCGCCGACGCTTTGCGTTTCACAAGCTCAGTTTCAAACTGGTCCACGACGAAGTCGTATGACGCTGGATTTTTACCAATCTTTTGAGGATCGAAGCGGAACGCTTCCAGAATTACTCGGTATTTCCTTACGATCGCTTCGAAGTGATCGTCCAAAAACTTTGACGGATCCTCTGCCCATCGCACTTTCCCGTCTGCGCCCTTTACCGTTAACGCTCGGAGTCCGTAAACCAAGGGCATAATTAGTCCGTCCGGATAGCTATATTCTACAAGCTGTTCGGTAAAAAGCGTTGTGGGCTTCGAGCGCATCTTTTCTGCCGTTTTCACAATCAAGAGCTTGCCAAAACGGCCTTCCGCATCATTATATGCGTAGGGAAAATCACGATAAATTTTATCATAAAGCGCCGGTATATCAGCCGCCACCTTCAGTGCGCTGCGGATTACAGGATTATGAATCTTGTGTACATATTCCCCGTCCTGCTGTTTCGAGACCTCGTGATGTCCCATCAGTGTATTGAACATCTCAGCGCACTGCCCTTTGTTCCGGTAAAGATTCTGTGGCAATGGCGCGGTGAGTGGAACTCCATGCTCATCGTCTGGCAATTTGAGGGTAGATAGCGGTATCCAAGCTAACGCTAACAAATCTCGAACTTTGATAGTGCGCCCCGGTTCGTTGGCTTTCCACTCGACACGGTTTGCGATTTCGACGGGCAGATATTTCTGCAGCTCGTCGTAGAATCCCTTCTTGTTGGCTTTCGTTTCATCGGTCAACTGCACGTTGTTGTTTCTGGCCGCGCAGATATCTAGAAGCGACTTATTGAATGCTTCGACGACTTCGGGATCAGACAAATCGGACGGAACTAACGCCTCAATTGGCACCAGAAAATCTAGAGGGTGTTCTTCATCCTGCGCGAACACCTCTTTGCGAAGAGCTTCAATTTCAGACTTATATTCCCTCCATTTTTCCTTGAGATCATGCCATGTCTTGATTTGCTTCATCTCTCGGGGGTCATCAATGATGTGACTCAAGATGTAAATCCCGATAGCAAGCATGTTATGTCCGCCATCAAGAATTCCTTCGGCGTTGGGATTGACGAACTGCAGTTCGTAACGGTTGCGCTGCAACGACTCGTAGTGCGAAGCGCCGACGAGAATCCCCTTGGTTTTAAAAGGGAAGATGTCGCGAGTTACTCGAATGCTATCGATAATTCCGTCCGTTACGTCGCCTGTCTTTGAAGATCGTGGGTTGGCTTCCAAGTCGGCTGCTGCGAACAGCGGTAGCATGTGCTTTGCTCGCACAAAGCCAATAAGCCGCCGGACAGGACCTTCGGTCTGTTCAGCAACTTGCTCGAAACGGATAATGATTTGATCAGGATTCATTCCGGTATCTCCAAAATTGGAAGACCGGATCTGGTTGCTCGACCACAGTATTTGGTCGATCCATTGGGGTAAATGTGTACCCACTAGAAATCGATGCTATCCAGCATCATCGCATCCAGAACCAATTTCCAGGTTCTATTTTCGCCCCTATCCAGGGACAAATTCCGATTACAGATCGAGTCGCGGAAAGTCAATGCCTGACACTTGAACCTTTTTGATTACTCCCCTATAACCCCCCCCAGAACCGCCCGGCGAGGCATGCCGTGGCGGTTTTTAATGCTTTGAAATCAACGGTTTCGCAAAAGCATCCCTTCGCAGGACCGGCCTCCCACTGGGAGGCCGAGAGTGGGAATGGCCTTTTTTGTTGGTGGCTTACGACTCCCCTGCGGGGAGCCGGCCGCAAGCCACGGAGGTCCAGCCCCCCACTTCGGCTTGGAAACAAGCCTTTGGCCGCAGACTCTTCGGACCCAAAGGGTCCGTGGACGAAAGCGTCCCGCGCTGACAGCGCGCCCCCGCGGAGGGCCAGATTGATCGCTCGCAAGGGCGAGCAATCGGCGCGGCCCGTGAGCGAATAAAAGGACCAAGCAAAATGCCAAAAATGAAAACCAAGAGCGGCGCTAAGAAGCGCTTCAAGATGACGGCGTCGGGCAAAGTCAAAGCCGGGCAAGCCGGAAAACGTCACGGCATGATCAAGCGCACAGCCAAGTTCGTGCAAAAGGCGCGCGGCACCGGGATCTTGAATGATTCCGACGCCAAGATCGTCAAGAAATA
>JAYTQI010000024.1:0-5606 GCA_043746825.1 Hyphomicrobium sp.
TGGCAGCAGCGGCTGGAGGTTTGGCCTCAGAATCTGATTTACGGAAATTCGGCAACATGCGTATTCACCCCTCTGACACAACATATGCTACATACCCGCACTCAATCGTCAGCCGCACGCTCTAACGACCCTGCCCGCGACGAGCTGATTGGGCTAACACCATTCATGGCGCGGGTCTGTGCAACGCGCCGGTTTATCCACGGCTAAACCCCGGCCTGCCATTGCTAGGCGTTTGTTGTGCCAGGAGTGTGGCAGCAGGTCCACTGTCGTTTATAAGGCACCGCGGCTACTTTGTAAGCGCTTTAACGGCGGCCAGAACCTCATCGGCGTGGCCTGGCACCTTAACCTTTTGCCAGCTCTTGGCGACCCGCCCAGCTTTGTCGATCAGGAATGTAGAGCGTTCCACGCCCATGTATTTCTTGCCATACATGGACTTCTCGACCCAAACGCCATAGGCAGTGGCGGCTTTTTTCTCTTCGTCGGCCAAGAGCTGCAGTCCAAGCTCATGTTTTGCGATGAATTTTGTGTGGCTGGCGGCGCTATCCGGCGAGATGCCAATGAGCATCGCTCCAGCGGCTTTGAAGGCGCCGATCAGGCAGGAGAAGTCCTTGGCTTCGACGGTGCAGCCCGAGGTGTCGTCTTTGGGATAAAAATAGACCACGACGATCCGCCCCTTAAGCTTTGAAAGCTGGACAGATTTGCCGCTTTGGTCGGGCAGCTTGATATCGGGAGCAGTGTTACCATCGAGAGCCATGAGCCGTGCCTTTCTTTTGTCGTTTTTGGGCCGGTACGTGCCTGATACGGGTGAGTGGATTCAGGGGTTTACCCGCAATTTGGGGTACAGGCGCAGCGTTGTGCGTTCTAGCCGGTCAGGCAAGGCCGCAAAAGAAGTCCGTTGTGACGGCATACGGCGCGAGGAGCAAGGTTGAATACAACACCGACAGGACCGCGCAGACTTGGCCTGGCAGACGCCACTGGGCCGCCTCGGACTGGCGGGACCCGGCCGCCGCCTATTCCAAAACAGATTGCGCAAGGATCCGCGCCTGCGCCACCATTGGTCCTTGGTTTTTGGCCACGGCTTGCGGAATTCGCGGGTCATGCTGCACGCTCAGCGAAACTTGCACTCTACGTGTTTATCCCTCTGGCGATGCTCGCCGTCATGGCAGCTGGCGTGCTGATTGTGCGTTTGCGGCACGGGCCCATTAGCTTTGACATTATCGTGCCGCCGCTTGAGCGTGGCATTAACGCTGAACTCGTCAACAATTCGGTCAAGATCAAGGGCGCTGAGCTGAGGCTTGGCAATGATGGCGCTCTTGAGTTTCGATTGCGCAATGTCAGTGTGCGGGAAGCCGACGGCGATGTGGTGGCAACAGCGCCTCTCGCAGCGGTCAACATTTCAACAGCGGCGCTTTGGCGGGCGCGGATCGTGCCAGCCCGCATCGAATTGATTGATCCCGTGATCAATCTACTCTTCACCGATGAAGGCGGCTTGGCTCTCAGCACAACCCGCGATGAGCCAACGCCGCCAGATGGCGACAGCAACGCTGAAGCTGCAGCCAATGCGCCCGAGAAGTTACCTGCCGCCCCGCCGCCTCCGGCCACTTCATCCCGGCAGATCAATCTCGCGAAAATGCTGAGCGAGGCCTCGAACCGCGCCCGCAAGCGTCTCGGCGCAACCTCTTATCTTACTGAGTTCGGCTTAAAGAATGCGACCGTTGTCCTCGACTACGGTGGGCAACGCAGCACATGGCAAGTCACCGACGCCGATGTCGATTTTAACCATGCCCGCCGCCGCAGTGTTATATCGGGGCGTGCGCGAGTTGCGTCGCCGCGCGGGCCGTGGGCTGTGTCCTTCCTCACTGATGAAACAGATAAGTCGGACAAGTTCGTCGTCAAGGCAACATTGCGCGATCTCGTGCCATCGACGCTTGCGGCCGCCGCGCCTCCGCTTGCATTGCTCAAAATGTTCGACATGGCCGTTGCGGGCGACGCAACGGTTGAGATCACCACCCAAGGCGATGTCGATAAAGCGGTGATGGCGGTTGAGGTTGGGGCGGGCCGGATTGAAATTCCCGATGTCACAGATTCCCCCTTCAAGCTGACGGCGGGGCTTTTTCGTCTCGATTACGATGGCAAAGAGCGGCGCTGGCAACTCGGACCAAGTCCCGTCAAATGGCAGGATGGCAACGTGCTGCTGTCTGGTACGATGCAGGATGTTGCTGTCAGCAAAGGGCCTCCGGTTTGGCATTTTGCGCTCGACGGGCGCAATGCCACGCTGGATGCTGCAGAGTTTGGTGTCCCACCCGTTCAAATAGAGGTCTGGGCTGCCGAAGGAGATTTTGTCCCTAGGCGCGGTGAAGTCAGTTTGAAGCAATTGCGCTTGAAGGGCGGTGGCGGCGATGTTGTCATGAACGGCATCACGCGCGCAGGGCCAGCCGGACAGAGTTCGCGCGCCGAATTGGTGATGTCGCCGATGCCGCTTGCAACTCTAAAGGCGCTTTGGCCAAGCGCGCTTTCAAATAGCTCGCGCAATTGGGTTGGAAAGAATTTGACCTCGGCGGAGTTCAGAGGCGGCTCGGTAAAATTTGCGAGCGGCGAATTCCTTGAAGGTGAGGCCACAGCTACGGGCGCCAAAGGGCAAAGGCTTTCAGCTACATTTGAATTTGCTGATGGGACATTCACCCCGCTGGACGGCATGGCACCAATTAGCGCGCCACGGGCATTGGTCCGGCTTGAGAACAATGCCCTTGAAGTCGCTGTTCCCGAAGCAAACGTCATTCTGCCGGGCGCGCGCAAGGTACCCCTGAAGGCATTCAGGCTGGTATCGCCCGATGTTTCTAGCCCACGGCCAGACAGCGAAATATCGTTCTCGGCTGCGGCGGCGCTTGGCCCGTTTCTCGAGGTGCTGGAATCATTGCCGGTCAAAGCCATCAGAGATGCGGGACCGCTTCCGAAAGCAGCCGACGGTAAGGTCGATGCGCAAATCAAGCTCAAGCTGCCGTTGATCTCAAATCTGCAAGCCGATGACGTTGCATTCGAAGGCAAAGCCAAAATAACCGATGGCAGGTTTGGCAAAGTTGGCGGGCAATTTGACGTGCAGGGTTTCACGCTCGCACTCGACGTCACCGACAAGGCGCTCGACGCCAAAGGCGATCTGCTCGTCAATGGCGTACCAGCCAAAATTACGGGGCAGCGGATTTTTGGAGCCGAAGGCGATAAGCAGCCGCCGTTTAAAATCACGGCGAGCCTTGATGAAGCAGACCGCACCCAGCTCGGACTCGACATCAATGATCTTGTACACGGCGCAGTACCCATCGAGATTTCGATGCAACGGGGGGTGGGCCCTGAGCCGGTTGTAAAACTGCGGGCCGATCTCAGCAATGCAGAACTCACGCTCGATCACGTTTCATGGCATAAGGCTCCGGGAAAATCCGCTGTCCTTGAGTGTGAAATCGCCGCTGGCAAGACCCACAAGACGGAATTGCAAAACTTAAAAATCGCGGGCGATGATATTGCGGTTGAGGGTTGGATCGGCATTGGCGCCGACAATAAAATGCGGGAATTCTACTTCCCCGATTTTTCTCTGAATGTCGTGTCGCACATTGAGGTTCAGGGCAACCGCAACAACGAAGACGTCTGGGTGATAAAGGCCCACGGCAAGACATTCGACGGTCGCGATCTATTCCGCTCACTGTTTGCAATCGGCGATGCTAGTGAGCGCAAAATCAAGGCCCTTAAGCCTGCAGCCGGAACCGACTTGAGCGCCGAAATCGACAATGTCATCGGCCATTCCGACGTATCGATCCGCGGCTTCAAGCTGAAGCTTTCAGCGCGTGGAGAAAAGCTCCAGTCGCTTGATGCGCGAGGCACACTTGATGGCGGCGCACCCTTTGCGGCGGCTCTTGAGAATAAGCCAGGGCTGGCGCGCCGTCTGCTGTCAGATTCGACCGACGCCGGGCAAGCGCTCAAACTTGTTGGTTTTTATCCCAACATGCAGGGCGGCCGGTTGCGGCTTGAGGTCAATCTCGATGGCAAAGGCCCGGCAGAAAAGACCGGCGTGCTATGGGCCGAGAATTTCAAGGTTCTTGGCGACCCTATTGTTAGCGAAGTCGTCGGCAGTGCCGAACAAGGCCAAACCAGGGGTGGCGGCGCTGGTGCGGGCAAACGTGTGACGCGTGAAGTGTTTGAGTTTGACCGCCTGAGAGCGCCGTTTTCGGTTGGCTATGGCCAATTCGTTTTGGAAGATTCCTACGTCAAAGGCCCCCTCGTTGGCGCTAACGTTAGAGGCAAAGTGGATTTCAAAACGCGGCGCGTCAATCTCGGCGGCACCTACATTCCGCTGCAAGGACTGAATGGTGCGCTTGGCGGCATCCCATTGCTCGGCCAGATCATCGGCGGCACGCACGGTGAAGGTATTTTTGGCATCACGTTTGCTGTGCAAGGCCCAATGTCGGACCCACAGGTCATCGTCAATCCGCTCTCGATGGTTGCGCCGGGAATTTTCCGCGATCTGTTCCAGATGACGACGTCAGACCCGAAGGTTCAGGTGCGTGAAGATAAAGCGCCAGCCAAACCTGTCGAAGAGCGTGTCCGCGCCAACGCACCAGCCGAGGGCGGTTCCGTTAAACGGGGCCAGCAAGGCACGCGCGGCACCGCGCCAGCAAACGTCGATGGCTGGTCGTCGACGACGAAGCAGCCTTAGGGCTTCGCATCAAAGAGTGTCATTCCGGCCGTAGAGATTGCGCGGCTGCGCTCGCTCAGCGCCGGGACCCAGCACTTTGAACTGTGTTTGTGATTCCTGGGTCCCGGCGCACCAGAAATGCTCAGTGAGCATTTCTTCCGGCCGGGATGACACACTTTACTTCACACCGGCCTCAGCAACACATGGCGCTTCTTGCCGAGCGATAGCTTGATGACGCCGTCGCTGGTCAAGTCCTTGTCTGTGATCTGGGCCTTGTCACCGGTGACGGCTTTGTCGTTGACTCTAAGGCCGCCACCTTGGACCTGGCGGCGCGCCTCACTGTTTGTAGCAACAAGCCCTGCCTTCACAAACGCGCCCAGCACGCCGATGCCTGAGCTCAATTCTGCGCGCGCGATTTCGATTGTGGGAAGATCGGTGGCGACTTGACCTTGCTCGAAGGTTTTTTTGGCGGTCTCGGACGCCGCATCGGCCTTGGCGCGGCCATGCACGAGCGCGCTAGCCTCGGTTGCGAGCACCTTCTTCGCCTCGTTGATTTCTGAGCCTTGCAATGCGTTAAGCTTGGCGATCTCCGTCATCGGAAGCATTGTGAACAACTTCAGGAAGCGCGCCACGTCCGCGTCCTCGGTGTTGCGCCAGAACTGCCAGTAGTCATAGGCCGAGAGCTGCGCTTCGTTGAGCCAGACAGCACCCGACGCCGTCTTACCCATTTTCGCGCCCGAGGCAGTGGTCAGCAGCGGGCAGGTGAGTGCGTAGAGCTGATCCTTGAGGCCCATGCGGCGTCCGAGATCAATGCCGGTGACGATATTGCCCCACTGATCCGAGCCACCCATCTGTAGATTGCAGCCATAGCGGCGCGCCAGCTCGACGAAATCGTAGGCTTGAAGTAGCATGTAATTAAATTCAA
>JAYTQI010000025.1:0-5589 GCA_043746825.1 Hyphomicrobium sp.
CGGTCAACCTCTGTCGGGTCCTAGACGCCGTTACTTTCGCCAGGGGGCTGCTCCCCACGTAGGTGTCTCACCCATACGCGAACGGCGGTTGCCCTAAGCACTCGTCGCCGCGTTCGCGGGAGTGCAAAAGTTTACCTCCATCCCGGACCAAACGGCGCCCCGATTGGTCCCCTAATTGGGATGGTGGCGTGAGTATGCGCGCGTCTGAGAGAGCGGGGATTACTTTTTGGAGGGGAATTTGCGGGTGGGAGTGTTGGCATGTTTGGCCACGAATCCCCCCTCGCTATTGCGAGGCGATGCTCCGCATCGAAGCGGGACGGGGGCTGCGGCGCGGCCGGGCTTTCAGTGCAAAGGCAGGGATTTAGTTCGGCCGATGAGCGCGAAATATTGTCGGGCCGGGGACTAGGCAGCCCTCCGTGCTCATTGCATAGTTAATGAGGCTGTTGCGGGTTGCGTGTGTGGCGTTGGGGGCGGGTGATGGACCTGAATACGATTCTATTTGAGTTCTTGGGATGGAAGTGGACGTTTCCAATCCTTCTCACGGTTATTGCCGGCGCATTCGGAGGAGCCAAAGGCCTCTATTGGATTTATGATCGATGGAGCACGCGCGACAAACGTCGTCTAGATATGCTGCACGCTTATCTAGACAAAGAAGAGAAGGACATAACTTCAAAGCGACGGCACGTGCTGAATGGCATCACGCTCATTGATCCCTCTTATCTTAGAGACAAGAAGCTCGATGTAGGCAGCGAAATCGATGCGGCAGTGAGCTTGTTGGATTCAGGCCGTCCTCACCGGGCTGAAGCACGATTGAACGAACTACGCGAAAAAATTCGAAGTAATTCAAAAATACTGGCTCGGCGCATTGCAGATTTGGAAAAACACGAAAGAAGTGTGAATATTTTTTTGGCCGCCGTGTCCGATCAGACAAATAAGACTGACGTTGGTTTAAACTACATCTCTGATGCACTTGCATCTGACAACTATGACGCGGATGCACTTCGATACAAAGGCTATTTGCTTCTGAAGAAGGGCGAATTTGGGCCTGCAAAACAGGCCTTCGATAAGCTGAAAACGAACAGCGCACAGGGCACCATAGGCAAAGCGGAGGGGCATCTAGGCCTTGCTAGTGTGGCTATGGCGCGCAGTCCAATCTCATTTGACGAGGCGGCGCAATCACTTAGAAACGCCTTCTCAAATTTGAACGATGCGTCGTTGGAGCAGGAAACCATTCTGACGAGAGCAACGATTCATCAACAACTAGGCCGGTTGCATTCAGATGAGCAATGGATCGGACGCAGCGAAGTAGCAGGAAAAGAAAATTTTCGGAAAGCTCTGAATGAACTCGATAAACTCCCAGGTGACAGGGCACCTATCAAGAATTGGAAAACCGAAATTGGCAGCGCGCTTTGGAGTTTAGAAGACCGCCAGGCGTCAAGCGGACATGATGAAGTAAAAGGCGTGACGCAGCACTAATCCCAACCCCCACGCCGCGCCACTCGCCATGAGCGCGTGACCGGCACTCTGCCAATTCGCCATGTGCAATACGTGACTGGCGTTGATGGCGGCGAAGCGTACTGACAGTTGGCGATGCTCGCGCAGCGAGATCGCGGTCAAAACTGCGGCACCGGGCAACATGGCCCAAACTGGCGCGCCAAAGAATGCGGCGACGGCTGTCGCCAAGATTGAAAGGTATGCAACCATGTAAGCCCCCCGGCTCAAAAAGCCTAGGTGACCGATTCGGGGCTGAGCCGCCATGCTGGCGGGCGCGCGAAGATGTGAGTTCGGCAACATACCTGTGGATGTGGTGATCCCTGACGCAGCCACCAAGACCGTGCGGTAAAATTCCCGCGTATTTTCAGAGACTTTCAGAAGCGGCGCGGAAAACAAGATCGTTCAAGCCAGGCCACCTACTTCACATCCACCCTGACAAACCCATCCCGGTTCGGCATTTTGATTTTGGGGAGCGTCAAAGCGTTGAGCTCGTCGCCTTCAGCGATGATCTTGTTGGCGAACAGCAGATAGGCGGTGACGGCGTAGACGTCATCGTTGGTGAGAAGCCCGGCGGTTGCAGGCGGCATCGAGCGCCGCGTAAAATCAAACAGTGTCGTCGCATAGGGCCAATACGAGCCGATGGCTTTTGAGGGATCTTCTTTTGTGGGCGGGCGCGGTTCGCCGACGAGTTCTTCCGCCGTCGCGCCGCGGCCCTCTGGCCCATGACAGCTTTGGCATTGCTTGTCATAAATGGCGCGGCCTTCTTTCGCCGTGCCGCGTCCCGCTGGCAATCCGGTGCCGTCGGGAAAGACGTTCAAGTTCCATTTCTGCGCGTCTGATTCTGAGATCGCGGTGCCAAGATGCGGTGCGGTTAAGCTTCCGCCAGCGTCGGCGTGTGTGATTGTCAGCAACGCAAAGCAAGCTGCGCCCGCGGCCCGCAAAATCACAGACCCGTAGGGCGGGTTAGACGCAAGCCCTTGCGCAGCGGCGTAACCCGGCGGCAGCAAGCGAGGTTTGGCAAAATATTCTTTACTGTGGCGGCGGATTATCCCGCAAGGGGACTTCCAAGTGGTCGCGGTCCGGCCCCTGCTACAGGCGGGCACGCAGAAACATCTAAAGTGGCCGGTCCTAATCCGCCCTACGGCTCCGCGCCCAGCCTCATCACACATAAACATGGCTGATTTTCCCGCTCTCATCGATGCCCCAGGCGACAATGGCGTTGTAATGGAAATAACCTTCGCGGCCGCGCTCCGCCACTAGCGCCTCGCGCTCGGGCTGGACGTAGCCGGTCTCGTCTGTGGCGCGGCTTTTGAGGACCACCGGTTTGCCGTCCCACGCCCACGGTGCGCGGAAACGCGTAAAACAGCGCGACAACACCGGCTCTTGCAGGGCCGCCTCGCCCCACGACTTACCGCCGTCGGCTGAGACTTCAACCTTGGTGATTTTGCCGCGTCCGCTCCACGCGAGCCCACGAACCTCATACACATCTGGCCCCTGCATCTTGAGACCGGGCGACGGCGAGGTGATCAGCGATTTGGCGTCCATCACAAACGTGAACATGCGGGATTTACCGTTGGGCAGCAGCTCGGTGTACTTGGCCGTTTCATTGCGGGCCATCACCGGCTCATTCGTCACCTGCAAGCGCCGCAGCCATTTGACGTTGACGACACCCTCCCAGCCGGGAACGAGCAGGCGCATGGGGTAACCGTTCTCGGGGCGGATGCGTTCGCCGTTCTGGTACAGCGCGATGATGGCGTCATCCATCAGTTTGGAAATGGGTAAGCTAACGTTCATGACGGCGGCATCCGCGCCTTCGGCAATCACCCACGAGGCTTTTGGATCGATACCTGCTTGATCCAATAAAATGGCGAGCGGAACGCCCGTCCACTCGCTGCATGAGACAAGACCGTGGAAGGAACCAAGCGGGCGTTGAATGGGTTCTTTGTGCCAACCGGCGTTGCTGTTGCCGCCGCACTCGATGAAGGTGAGATGCGTTGTCATCGGATACCGCAGCAGGTTGTCGATGGTGAAACTCAGGGGTTGTTTGACCTGGCCGTGAATGATCAGGCGATGTTGCGCCGGGTCAATTTCAGGCACGCCATTGTGGTGGCGCTCAAAGTGCAGGCCGCTTGGGGTGATGATGCCTTCCAAATCTTCCAGCGGCGTCCACGACACGCCGTTGCCTGCGAGATCGCGGTTTCCGCCGATGTTGCGCTGCGTCCGTGCCTCGTATTTCGAGGGTTTGCCGTAGCCCGTGAACGGCAGGCCAGATTTGTGAATCCAGGGTGGAGAGGCGGGATCGATTGGCGCTGCGGGTGTGGGGGATGCGGGCGCGGCGGGCTCAGCCGCAAAGGCATTCGTGGCAGCAGCGGCGCTCGCAAGGCAGAGAGAGCTTTTCAAAAATAAGCGGCGATGCAGGATGCCATTGCCCGCAATTGCGTGGAGGTCGTCGCCTTGAAGGCCTCGCGTCATCGGCTCGCGCCCCTATTCCTACGCGTCTGGCGCGCTGCAATAGATACGATAACGGCCAGCTTTGGAGAGAAAATCCCCAAGCTGGCCGTCACGCGTCGAAAGTTACGACTGGCTGCCTGGGAACTGGCCCGTCCATTTCACGCCATCAGAATCCTGGGCTTTGATTTCGACCGTCTCGCCCGGCTTGACGCCGTGGGTGAAGCGGAAGTTGGGATCTTCGCTGATCGAGATGCCGCTCTCGACTGCGAACACCAGATCGTTGCCGCTCTTGATCTCGATCTTGTTGATGTAGCGGGCGGGCGTATAGAGCCCGGTCAGCTGATCCATCTGCATGCCCGAATTGTTAGGATGCTTAATCATAAGTTGGGCTTCGGGCGCTGCCGCCGCGCCGTCTGCGGCTGCAAACGTCTTGAACTGCATCTTGCCCATACTCTTCATGGCTTCTTCCAAGTCTTTATTTGCCGGGGCCGAGCAACCGCCCGAAGCTTTCACATACTTGGAGGTCATGTAGAGCTTGCCATCGGTGGTCTCGGCAATGGCGCGCACGTCGGAATATTGATCCATGCGCATCCGCAACGCCAGCATCCGGTCACCGGCGCCAGCGGCTGGGCCATAGGTGAAGGTCGCCGTGATAGGCGCCGGGTTCTGATCAACTACCAGCGTCAGCGATTTGACCTTTGCAGCGAAGGCGGCTGGCATTTTGATGGTGATTGGCACCAGGGCGGCTTCTTCAGCGCGGATCGGCGCATCCATCGTGATCATGTCTTTAGCGTCGATGATCTCGCGGCCGCCGAAGGTATCTTTTTTGATGCCGTCCCAAACCGTGCTTTGGCCGGGTTCAGCAAAGGCCTGACCGCTCAACGCCAGTACGGCGGCGCCAGCCAGGGCTAGGCCTGAAAAGGCTCTGCGGTTCAAGGGTGATTTGAGCATCGAATGTGTCTCCCAGAGGGGCCCACTCGGGGGCGTTTACTCTCGTATGGCCATACGTTGGTATGAGTTTGAACGTTACACGCCAAATCTGCAAACGCTTTCCGCGTCATTCCAGATCAAATTATGCGGTATCAACGCACAAACGCGGGGTTGCGGCCCGTCCCAGCAAAAAACGGCGGTGATCTGTGTTGCAAAAGGCTGATCTCAAGGCAGCGAGCCACGAAACCCGTAGGTCCAGAGGCGCCCTAAATTAACGATTTTGGAAAAGTTGGCGCCCCGTAGGGGACTCGAACCCCTGTTATCCGCGTGAGAGGCGGACGTCCTAGGCCACTAGACGAACGGGGCGTGGATAGTGCGCTGTTTATAGGGGAGCGTAGGACGGCGGGCAAGGAAGGAAGTGGGGCAGTGGACAATAGGCATTGGGCAGTAGTTTGAGTATCGTCAGTCCCGACTGCCTACTGCCTATTCGCTCCCCTTAATTCCTCGGCAGCGCCTCAACCGGCTTGACATCGATGCGCCGCCCGGTCTCGAGATCAATAACGGCGATGCCTGTGCCCAAGGGGCTTTCATGGATCACGGCCAAGCGGTTGCCTGACACCGAGACGTTAACGACCTTGGCGCCACGCGGGAGTTCGAGCGCAATCTCGCCGCCCGTTGGCATGGCAAGGGTCGCGGTGCTTGCAGCTTGTGAAG
>JAYTQI010000026.1:0-5589 GCA_043746825.1 Hyphomicrobium sp.
CCAGTCGCACTGACTCATCTCGTTGCGGCGGGCTCCAATCGCCCCTCGATTTCTCTCGAAGTGGCGGGCCACGGCTCACTGCATCCAGCTTTGTTTTTGACGGCACTCGCGCCCGACGTGTTCGGGTCGAGCGGCGCGATGGGCGAATACTGGGGACCGCCGAGTTTTAAATGGAAACACACCGGCCTCTACATCGCACAGAACGTCGGCCAGATGTACATCGGCGCCGCGCCATACTGGCTGTTGTTGTGGGGTGTGATCACAGGGGTGTTATGGGCGCGGGAAATGCGCGTTTTCATCCTTGGCTTGATTGCATCGGTGTTTTACGGCTTGGGCTGGTACACGCCGGTGTTCGGTTTTCTCCATGCGCACATGCCCGGCATCGGCTATTTCAGACGCCCAGCTGACGCTGTGTTCGTCATGGGATTTTTCGCGAGTGTGCTGGCGGGCTATGCCCTCCATCGATTATTGAGCGACCCGCCACCCGCACTGGCATGGTGGAGCAAGGCTAGTCTGATAGCATTTCCTGCCACTGCTTTCGCGTTGATGTTCGCACTCGCCCAGCATTACGGCAAACTTGCTGAAGCCGGTCCGATCATAACACTCTCAGCAGCGATGATCACCGAAGGCGCGCTGCTTTTGATCGTGTTAGCATATTGGCGCGACGCAAAACCTATGACCGCTATCGCACTGCTTGTGATTTTTACAATATGCGATCTCGCCTATTCAAATGGCCCAGGAGGCGCAACGGCGCTCCCGCCAGGAGTCTACGCCGTCCTCGACAGCGAATCCAAAAACGAAACCATCGTGCTTTTGAAAAAGCTCACCAGGCACAGCCAAAGCGAAACGCGGCGTGATCGCATCGAACTCGCGGGCCTTGGATTTCACTGGCCTAATGCGTCTCTCAGCCACGGACTTGAGAACACACTTGGCTACAATCCCTTGCAGCTTAGTCACTACGCGCGCGCGAGCGGCTCCAGCGTCCACGCCGGCCAGCCCAGCGAAAAGGGCTTCTCAGCCCTAATGCCGTCGTACCGGTCGCCATTCTCCGATCTCTTGGGGCTGCGTTACATCGCGACGGGTGTCCCGGTCGAAGACATCGACAAATCTTTGAAGCCTGGCGGCCTGACCCTGATCGCTCAAACCGCCGACGGCTATGTCTACGAAAATCCCCACGCCCTGCCGCGCGTTCTGTTCGCGCATGAGACTCGAGCCGCCAATTTTGAAAGACTTCTAGAAACGGGAGAATTGCCCAACATAGATTTCAAATCAACCGTGCTTCTCGAGACCGCACCACAAGCTGGCGCGCGCAAACCAGGAACCGCGCGCATCACCAGTTATCACAACACCGAAATCAAAATCGAGTCTGACAGCCCTGATGGCGGCTGGCTGGTCTTGAACGACATCTGGCAGCCGTGGTGGTTCGCAGATGTTGACGGCAAGGATGCGCCGGTCCTGCGCGCCAACGTGATTTTTCGTTCTGTTGAGGTCCCGCCCGGCAAGCACACCGTGACATTCCGCTTCCGCCCAATCCAAGGGGCGTGGAACCAATTGTGCGGTATGTCTTCTCCATGACCCAAGACACACTCTCCCTCTTCGACATCTACAAACGCGCGCTGGCCATGCTCGCGCCAGAAAAATGGCTGGCGATCACGCTGGCGGCGGCAGGCGTTGTCATCGCCGCTATTCAGCTCGCAGAGCCAATCCTGTTTGGCCGGGTCGTCGATGCGCTCTCGCAAGGCGGCGGCGCGCTCTCCATCATCGGACTTTGGGCGGCGCTAGGCATTTCTGGCATTCTCGCCAACGTCGTGGTCGCGGTCTATTCCGACCGTCTTGCGCACCGCCGCAAACTCGCAGTCCTCGCCGATGTCTACGAACGCGCCATGGGCTTGCCGCAGAGTTATCACGCCACGCGCGGATCGGGCGCCGTCGTTCGCACCATTCTTTCTGGAACAACCTCATTGTTCTGGTCGTGGCTTGGCGCGATGCGCGATCAGGTGACAGCCATCTTTAGCATTCTCCTTCTGGTGCCTGCGGCGCTCAGCATGGATACCCGTATGGCTTTTATTTTGGCGGCCTTAGCCGTGGCCTATGCGCTAATGAACGTCCTCGTCATGCGTAAGACTTCGGCGGGTCAGGCGGCTGTTGAGGATTACGACTATGCCGTCTCGGGCCGTGTCGTTGATGTCATCGGCAACGTCACGATTGTGCAAAGCTATGCCCGCATTGGCGCCGAGGTCACTGCGATGGGCGGTCTGATACGCGACCTGTTGGATGCGCAATATCCGGTTTTGACGTGGTGGGGCGTACTGGCGGTTTTGCAAAAGGCTGCCGCGACGCTGACCATGGTCGCTGTCTTCGCCATGGGCGCCGTCCTGGCGAGCCGTCACGAACTCAGCGTTGGCCAGATCGTCAGCTTTGTCGGCTTTGCGGGCTTGTTGATCGGCAAGCTCGACCAGCTCTCAAGCTTCGTCGTGCGTATCCACCAGCAAGGGCCAGCGCTTCGCAACCTCTTTGGGTTGATGGATGAAGCCCTGGCAGTCGCTGAGAAGCCCGATGCCAAGCCGCTTCCCTCCGTCAATGGCGGCGTGGTCTTTGATAACGTCAGTTTCCTCTACGGCGAAGGCGCGCAAGGCGTTGCTGATCTGTCGTTCTCCGCGATCAGCGGCCAAACCGTCGCCATCGTTGGGCCGACGGGTTCGGGGAAATCAACAACGCTTGCACTGTTGCAACGTTTTCGCACACCTCACGCAGGGAAAATTTCCGTCGATGGCCATAACATCGCGGATGTGACGATGACTTCGTTGCGGCAATCGATCGCCGTGGTCTTTCAGGATGCCGGGCTATTCAATCGCTCTATTGGCGAAAATATCCGCATCGGCAAGCCAGACGCGACCATCGCCGAAGTTGAGCACGCTGCCCGCCTTGCCGAAGCCCACGCATTTATCGCGGCCAAACCCGGCGGCTATGACTTCTTGATTGGCGAACGGGGCGCATCCTTGTCAGGCGGCGAGCGTCAACGCATCGCCATTGCCCGTGCGATTTTGAAAGACGCGCCGATCCTGATCCTCGATGAAGCCACCAGCGCGCTTGATGCCGAAACCGAGGCCAAGATCAAACGCGCGCTCGATACCTTGCGTGAGCGCCGCACCACCTTTGTGATTGCGCATAGGCTCTCAACAGTTGCCGATGCCGATCAGATTTTGGTGCTCGACCACGGCCGCATTGTTGAGCGCGGCAAATTCCGTGCGCTTGTGGAAAGCGGTGGCTTGTTCTCGCGCATGGTCGCCGAAGGCGGCTTCACCGTGCCCAAGACGACGGAGGATGTGGAGTGACTTCTCCACCCGTCATCCCTGCGCCCGCGATGAAATCGCGGGCGCGGGGATGACGGGCGGGAATGACGACGATATTAACCCACCCAAAACCCAGGCTCTGCAGGTTCCAGATACGGCCCCTGCCGCAAAGCCGAAACGCGCGTCGCCAAGCCCGTGGCATCGTCAATCTCGACACAGAAGCCCGACAACGTGCCTGGACCCAGCGCTGGTTCAAAACGCCCGCGCGGAATTTTGGTCAGAAACCGGTTCAGCGGCTCATCCACTTCCATGCCGAGCACCGAATTATAATCGCCGCACATGCCGGCATCCGACATGTAGGCCGTGCCGCCGGATAGCACGCGATGATCGCTTGTTGGCGCATGCGTATGCGTGCCAACCACAACTGAGACCCGGCCATCGACGAAGTGTGCGAAGGCCTGCTTTTCGCTTGTCGCCTCGGCGTGAAAATCAACGAAGATCACATCCGCCCCGGTTTTCAATTTGCAGGCTGTGATCTCGTTATCGACGGCGCGGAATGGGCAATCGAGTTCTGTCATGAACACCCGGCCCATCGCATTGATGACCAGCACATCAGCGCCATTGCGAGCCTTGATCATGGCCGCGCCTTTGCCGGGTGTGCCTTTAGGGAAATTGAGAGGGCGGATCAAGCGGTCCTGGCGCTCAATGTAGACCAGCGTTTCTTTTTGATCGAACGCGTGATTGCCTAGCGTAATGCAGTCGGCACCCGCATCAATCAGCTCATTCAAAATCGCTTCGGTGATGCCAAAACCGCCAGCCGAATTTTCGCCGTTGATGATGACGAAGTCGAGAGCGTAGCGCTTGATCAAACCGGGAAGCGCGTCAAGTACAGCATTGCGGCCCGACCGGCCAACGATATCACCGAGAAAAAGTAAGCGCATTCAGTCTCCAACGCAGCGCTGCGGCCCCGACGGTGTCAGGACCCAATCCACGCGCTGGTCATAACTGTCGTGTGGCACGGCGTCGACCTTTTGTTCGTCATAGGCCAAACCAACTGCGATAACCGGCTTTTTATCGCGTAGTTTAGCAAGTGTGCGGTCATAGAACCCGCCGCCGTAGCCCAGGCGATAACCTCGAACGTCGAAGGCGAGAAGCGGCACCAGCACAACGTCGGGCTCGACCTCCGGCTTGTCATCCATGGGTTCCGCGATGCCCCAGGTTGCGGGCGCCATCATATCGCCCGGCGCCCAGGCGCGCAGGATGAGCGGCTTGGCCTTACCCTGCATGACGGGGAGCGCAAGTCGAAATCCTTCAGCATGCAGCCAGGTCAACAGCGCGGCTGGATTGATCTCGTCGCGGATGGCCGCAAAGCCCGAGACAATGGTGCCGGGCGTAACTTTCAAAAAATCCAGACCATGCGCCGCGAGCTTACGGCTGGCCTCCGGCCCGTGAAATTCAAACGCGGCCTTGCGCAACTGCAGTGCCCGCAATCGGAGCGCGGCCTTATCGGCGGTCATGTCACGGCTTTCCAATGAGACTATTCATGGCTCATCTTGGAACGCAGCCCCGCATATAGGCAATTAGAAAATGAACCGCCAGGCGCCGCACTGAGCTGCCAACGCAACAGGCCCCGCAGGCGGAACGCCAACGGGGCCACAGGCCTCATATCAGCAAAATTCAGAGGAAGAACGACTTATCCACGGTGGCAGCCTCGATGTGCGCGAGGTAGATCGCAGAGTTCTCTAGGACGATTTGGCCTTCTTTTTCCGTGAACACAATCATGGCACCGCCTTTGACTTCTAATGTCCGGTACTCGCCATTGCCGGTATCGCCGTCAAACCAGCGCTCATCCAATGCAATGTGATCAACACCCGCATTAAAGTCTGTGATGAGAGCAACGCCGCTTTCGCCTGGCACAAAGTTGAAGGTATCTGAGCCACTGCCGCCCGTCATCACATCACCAACCGTGACCTCTTTGATCAAGATCTGCTCTTTTTCGACGTAGGCATAAAACGTGCCCTTGTTGGAGCCGCCATCGAGAGTGTCATTACCCGAACCGCCATCGAGCTTGTCATTGCCTTCGCCGCCAAAAAGAGAGTCTTTGCCGCCGCCGCCCCACACGCCATCGTTGCCCGCGCCGCCATAAATCGTGTCATTTCCGATATCGCCCGCAAGCGCGTCGTTGCCAGCGCGGCCATAAAGCGTATCATCGCCCGCGCCGCCATTGGCGTTGTCGGCTTTTGCGCTCCCTGAAAATGTATCGTCAAATTGGCTGAGCCTGAAGGCTTCGATCGAT